>NZ_JACEFB010000010.1 GCF_013694095.1 Thermogemmata fonticola
GGTGGGGAAGCGGTCCGGGTGGCTGGAGGGGTCATCCACGACCGAGACAAACAAGACGGCACGGGCAACCGGCAGGGGTAGGCGTGCCTACCAATGGTGGATGCCCTTGGGATGCGGCCCGATGCCGGACATCTTGTCGTAGGCCGAGGCGTCGTTGATCTCGGCCAAGGGGAGGGCGACTTCGATCAGTTTCTTTGGTTTACCTGTGGGAGTCATCGCTTCGCACCAAACGAACGGATGCTGGGAAGACCTGGAATGTTCCCTCCTTGTTGATCATGTCGGCGAGCTTCTGCCCGGTCAGCTCGAGCGGTTCGCCGTCGGCGCCTTCGACGACAAGGGAGTAATCGCCAGGCCGCTCGCGGAGGAGAAGCCAGACGTCGTACTCAAGCTCGAGTGGCTCTCGTTCGAGACAGGCCGCTTCCGGCCACAGGTAGCGGGCCGGGCCGCCGTCGCCCGGGCGGAGCACCCACGGAAAGCGCTCGCCGTTGGTGCGGTGCAGCGTCGCGCCGTCGGGGCGGACGAAACCGCCGGACCCGTCGGAGAGGAAGCCCAGCGCGTTGGCATACCGCTCGATGAGGAGCGTCTTGGCGTCGCCGGCCGCGCGCGGCAGCCTGCGCTGGCGTCGCCGGGACACGGGCTCTCCGTCCTCAGAAGCCTCGTCTCCTTGGTCGAATTCTGACGCCGGAATCGCTGTCGTCAAGGCGTCTGCCCGACTACGCGACGGCGCAGCCACCTGGACCGGGACGGGAAGGGCTCCCTCGCGTCCTTCTTCCGGCTCGCGGCCGCCAGGGAGGGACCGGTCGTCAAGGGGCTCGAGGTCGAAGTTCTCCTCCAGGTAGGTGCGGACGAGCGCGGGATCGCGCTCGTAGCTGTAGAAGAGCGCCTCGCGGATGTCGGGGCGACCGAATCGCTGGGCCAGCGCCGCCGGCACGCAGCGCGCCATTTTCGCTCTGGGGAGGTCCTGCACGGAGAGGGTGCGGCCGTCCCAGAAGGTGTCGGCCTCGCGAGGGTCGCCGGCGGGGTTTCCGTCGAGATAGGGGATGACCCTGAGCCCGCTCACGATGCGGACACGCGTTCCGGCGAGCTCGCGTGCCAGACCGCGCACGCGCGCCGTTTCCACTTCCTCGGCGAACCGGACGCGGGCGAGGGTTTCCCCGAAGGCGGTGAGCCATGCGGGCGTCCGAGCGGCTTCCTCGCGCACGCCGGGCTGATCGGCGAGCCGCTCTTCGAGGGCATCGGTGAGGCGGGGAACCTCGCTGAAGGGCGGCGAAGCGGAGACCGCGCTCCCCAGCATGCGGAGATCGGCGACCTGCCGCCGAACCGGCTCGAACAGCCGGTCGTACGGGAAGGCGGCGGAATCGGTCGCTGCGTAGCGGAGCTGTTCGAGCGGCACCCACTCGCCGGAGAGGCTGAGCCAGCAGCCGACCTGCTCCCAGACGGCGGCAGGGAAGCGGCGGAGCGTCGCCCGGAGGCGCTTCTCGTCCGGATCGGGGAGGCGTCCGCCGACGGGGAGGCTGCGGACCCAGGCCACGATGTGTTCCACGGTCGGCCGCGTCTCCACCCCGACCTTCGTCCACAGGGTGAGGCCGCGCACGCGCTCCCAGACGAGAGGCACCTCAGGGGGGTCGCCCTCGCCGAGTTCGAGGAAGACCCCGCGGGCAGTTTCCCAGGTCCCGCTCGTGCTGTAGATGAGCTTCCCGGTCCTGAACCGCTCCCGGACGCGTTCGAGGTCCTCCCGGGAGCACGTTGCCACGAGGTCGTCCAGCCGTCGGTACAGCTTTTCGAGCTCTGCAGCCGGAGGGCGCTGCGCCTTGGCCAGGGCTTCCAGGCGGACGATCAGCCATTCCGGGCTGGGCGGCTGCGTGCTCACTCCGAGGAGGTCGAGGAGGTCGGCGGTCTTCTCGCTGTCCATCGTCCGTTCGACGAACGGCTCGATGCCGATGAAGGGTTCGGTCTGCGGCGTGCGGCGGAGGAGCGCGGCGGGCAGCCGGCAGAACCCTTCGGTATCGCGCAGGCACGGCTTCTCGCGGAGGCGGAGGATCCAGCGTGCGGGGATGCGTTCGCTGACGACCGGGCGCTCCCTCCGAGAGGTGCTCACCTGGAAGGCGCGGGCGGAGAGGACGGCGTCGCCGGCGGCGATCTCCTCCGCCACGAGGTCCAGGATCGCCGCCCAGATTGCCGGCTGTTCGCCCTCGCGCTCCTCCCAGTAGCGCCAGTACTCTTCTCGCCAATCATAATCTTCGATTACAAAATCGTGGGTAACATACCGGTACTCCAAATTTCCAGAGATGCCCCGTCGAGCGAGCTCCTCCTCGATGAATTGCCTCCCGTACACCCACCTCTTTTCATTTGATGGAAGCGGAAACCTCCGCACGCCCGCCTTGCCGCTCCGCAGCCACTCCCGCCACTCCGGTGCCGAGCAGAAGAGTTCGGCGCTGTAGTCGTCCGAAAGCAGCACCTCCCGCGCGGCGGGAGGCAGGAGATCCTCGACCGTACCGTCCGGGTCGTACAGGACCTCTTCCGGATTGCGGACGGCTCCCGACCGGGTGATGTAGCGAAACGATTTTCCGACCCTTACGCCCCACTTCGCCGCGAGCTGCGCGAGGGCGACCGCTGAGGTATGGTCGACGACCGAGCCTGCAAAGAGCGTCTGTGCTGCCAGGTCGATGGCCTTGGCGCGGTCCGTGGGCTCGTCGAGCCCGAGGTGCTCCAGGACGTCTCGGGCCCTCCGGCGCGTGTCCTCGTCGATGTCGGCCTGGGCGTCTCCCGCTGGAGCGTCCCTTCCGAGGTACTGCCCCAGCTCCCGGTCCATGATGTTCACCAGCTTCGACAAGAAGGCGTGCTCGTCCGACGAGCCGAGGCTGCCGCTGCGATCGAGCCGCAATACCTGCTCTGCCGCCAGGAGGGCCTCGCGGCCCTCGACCGGCACGATCCGAAGCTCCTTCGGCTGCGGCAACCACCAGCGCCGAATCGGCTCCCAGAGGAACGCCCAGAGCTGCACCACCTGGGCGAGGGAGTCCGGGCGAGGCGGGCTGGTGTAGCGGACTCGCTCGACGAAGTCGTCAACGCTGTAGGTTCGTACGGCCCGCCGCTGCGCGAGCTCCGCCGCCGCCTCCTCCCCGATGTGCTTCGATGCGACCGGCGTCCCCGCCCTGGCGAACACCGCCGCCACCTGAGGCCCGGACCAGACGTCGAGCAGCGGCGCGGGGACGGCGATCGCCTCCCCTGCTCGGGCGAGCTCGCCTTCCGTGGTGAGCACGTACGGCTCGCCCCTGATTCGCTCGTCGAAGGCGGCGCGGACTGCCGCGGCGCAGCTCCCCGCCAGCGTTCCGCTGCGGGTTTGCGCGGTACTCGGCAGGAGGGAGTACGCCCGCGCTCGCTCCTCCTCGGGAAGCTCCGCGCGCTGCAGCCATGCCAGCATCGTCTCGGCGGCGAGCCGCCCGATCCGGCGGAGCAGCCACCGGTTGGTGGGAGAAACCTCCGGATCCTTGATTCCGGTCCGCCCAGGGTCTTGGACGAAGGGCCCGTTGCAGGCGAACGGGAGCGGGGGCTCGACCCCGGTGGGGAGGACGGCGAACAATCCCCCGTCGGCGCCGAGGGCGATCTCCACCCGGCACGGCGGGAACGGCGCGAGCTCCTCAGCCTCCCGGAGCAGGCGTTCCTCCTGAAGCTCGGCGAGCGCTTCCTGCGGGAACGGCTCCTCCTCCGAGCGGATCAGCAGGACGCGCGTCCGGGTCCCAGGCAGCGTCAGCCACTCGCTGTTGGCCGTCGGGCCTGGGCCGTCGCTGCTCCAGCGAAGATCGCTTCCCTCGATGCGAAGGCGCCGCACGTTGCGGAGGAAGAGCAGCGAGAGCGGCGCGTCGATCCAGGTCCGGATTCTCTCTTCGAGCTCTTCCCGTACCAACTCGTCCCGCAAGGGGACGCGGATGAGCGTCCTTCCATCGCCGCTGATTCCGTCCTCCAGCCACTGCGGCTCGGTGAACCGCGACCGATGGAAGCGAACGGCCAGGGTCGGAGAATATACCTCGACGGCGTCGCCCAGGCTGAAGACGCTACGGAACCCGATGCCCCGGAACCCGATGGTGTGTAGGTGCCGCTTGTTCGAAAACCCGAACCGGCACAGCGATTCGAACTGTTCCTCGGTGAAATCCTTGCCGTTGTGTTCGAAAACGAAGGCACCCTCCTCGATCCGGACGCTCGCCTCGGTCGCACCCGCGTCGTCGGCGTTCTGGATGAGCTCCGACAGGACATGGCGCGGGCTTTGCACCTGCCGGAAGAGCTGGTGCCATGGAGCAGCTAATTCCGAGTCCCGCTCCAGTTGGTCCCAGCGCTCTGTGGCCTTGCGACGGACCCGCTCGAAGTAGGGCGGCGGCTGGGTCATGACGGCATCTCCCCCCGCTGCAGGAGGCTCGCGAAATCGTAGTTCACGCTCGTGACGCCGAAGTCCGGCTCTCGCTGGAAGGGGCGGCGGACGTAGTGGACCCGGTGGCCCCCCCCATCCAGGAACTCCACGATGGCCAGGATGTAGTCGTCGGGCTTGTTCAAGGCCGTGAGGACCTCGTTGCGGGTCACCGAGATGACCTCGGCTCCGCTCTCCCGGCCCTTGACCTCGATGAACCGGAGCCGGCCGGTTCGCGGGTCGCGGCTCTCAATGTCGTAGCCCACCTGGTCCGCCTCCCGGTCCACAGGCTCATAGCCCAGGCGCCGCTCCACCTCCATGACGATAGCTCGAGCGCGGGCGGCCACCGCCAGTCGGTCGGCCGTGTCTCCGGCCGCAGGAGCCGCACGGCCGGTCATCTGCGCCAGCAGCCCGGCCGGGACCACCACAAAGCCGCCCACCACCACCGGAGGGGCGGCCGAGATCTGCGCCTCGCGGTCCAGCTGCTCCATGCGCCGCTGCAGGCGGGCATCGAGTTCGTTAGCCCGACGGCGCGCCTCCTGCCAGTTCAGGCGGGCATTGGGCTTTCCGGCTTCCTCCTGCAAGCGCAGCTCCTCGGCCCGGTGGTCCCAGTAGGCAATCTCCTTGGTCAGGCGGTCCTTCACCGCGGCCCGGGTTTTCTCGATCCACTCCAGCCGACGCGCTCGGACCTCCTCCAAGTGCTCGGGCACGAGGCGGGCGACCGCGTACTCTAGGGCGAGGGCTTCCAGTCCTTCCCCGATCCACGCGCACTCCGGTCGCACCAGGACGGCCTCCGGCCTCGGCTCGTCCTCCCGCAGGGGCCGGTAGTCCAGGTAGGGCGCGTAACCCAGGTTCCGGACGTTCCCGTGCCGGTCCACATCCACGTACAGCATCCGGCGTGAGACCACCCGTCGCTCCCCGGAGGGCGTGAGGCTCGCGTCCTGGACGGCGTGCTCCAGGTAGAACACGAGCCGCGGGCTGTCCGACGGGTCACGGTCGTCCACGAGCATCGTCCCGCGACGGAGGAGGTCCCGGTGGCGCTCCAGGGTGAGGTCGATTACCGCGTCCAGAAGCGGATGGCCGGGGCAGATGAAGGCGGCCATAGGTTGGGCCGGGGGAGCGATGAGGTCCTTCTCGAAGGTGATCCGCTCGTAGCGGGACAGGACCGGTTCGCGACCTCCGATCTCCCGGTCGCGCTGGCGGACCACCGCGGGCACGTGGGTCACCTCGTAGCGCCTCGGCTCCCGCAGGCAGACGGTGCCGGCCAGGCGCCGGAACGCTTCCAGGAAGAACGACTCGATGTAGTGGGGCTGGAGCCGCCGCGCCTCGGCCCGCTGCATGTCCTCCTGGATCCGGCGCAGCCGGGGTTCGTCCATCACCTCGTGGGCAAGGGCACGCTCCTCCACGAGTTCCTGCAGCCGCCGCACGTCCAGAGCCCCTTCCACGGCCCGCGTGAGCCGATCCCGGACCTCGGGCCGCTCGCCGCACCGGATGGCCTCGATGAGGAAGTCCTTAAGGGGACGACCCTCGAACCGTAGTTTTCCGAGCACGTCGAACACCCGTCCACCCAGGGCCTTCCGCGCCTCCTCAAGCTTCCTGAGCAGGGTCAGGTAGACGTCGCCCTCCCGGGTCTCCATGGCCACGAGGTTCCACAGGTGGCAGACCTCGTTCTGACCGATGCGGTGGATGCGACCGAAGCGCTGCTCAATGCGGTTCGGGTTCCACGGGAGGTCATAATTGACCATGAGGTGAGCGCGCTGGAGGTTGATGCCCTCGCCCGCAGCGTCGGTGGCCACGAGTACCCGGACGGTGGGGTCATAGAGGAACGCCTCCTGGGCTTTGCGCCGCTCCTCCCGCCCCATACCCCCGTGCATGTACACCACGGCCTCCGCCTGGCCCATCAGGGTCCGGACCCGCTCCACCAGGTAGTTCAGGGTGTCGCGGTGTTCGGTGAAGATGACGAGCTTCTGGTGGGGCGAGGGTGCTGGCCGGGGAGCCTCGCGGTAAGGCGCGGACCCCTCCCGCACTTGCCCCGCGAGGGCCGCAGGGGTGAAGACAGTGTCCAGGAGGTCGGCCAGCTCCCGCCACTTGCGGTCTTCGCCGCTGCGCCGGACCTGTTCTGCGAGCGATTCCAGGCAGCGGAGGGTGGCGATCTCAGCCCGCAGCTCCTGGGTGGTCCGGGCGGCGGTGGCCTGGTCGAGGACCTCCTCCTCGGCCTGCTCCAGGTCCTCTTCCGGGGCGTCCTCCAGGTCTTCGATCTCCCCCGGGTCCAGGGTCGGTGCTACTACTGCGGTGCCCCGCTGCAGCAGTTCCAGCTCTCGGAGGCGCTTTTCAAGCCGCTCCCGGCGCCGTCGGAGGGACTGATAGATGGCTTCGGGAGAGGAAGCCAGCCTGCGCTGCAGGATCGTGAGGGCGAACCCGACGGTGCCCGCCCGACGTTCGTCGTCCAGGGCGTCCGCCCGGTTAAACTCCTCCCGGACGTAGTCCGTGACCTCCTTGTACAGCCACGTTTCGAGCTCCGAGAGCCGGAACGGCACCGTGTGCGCGAACCGCTCGGGGAACAGCGGCGTCCCGTCGAACTTCACCAACTCTTCCTTGAGCATCCGCCGCATGAGGTCGGAGACATCGACCTGATGCACGCCGTCCCGAAAGCGGCCCTCGAACCGGTCGCCGTCCAAAAGAGCCAGGAAGAGCTGGAAGTCCTCTTCCTTGCCGTTGTGGGGTGTAGCTGTCAGCAGGAGGAAGTGCCGGGTGAGGCCGGACAGGAGCTGGCCAAGCTTGTACCGCTTGGTGTACCTGACCTCGCCGCCGAAGAACGTTGCGGACATCTTGTGGGCCTCGTCCACCACCACGAGGTCCCACCGGCACTCCGGCGCGGCGAGTTTCGCCTGGACCGACTCGTCGCGGGCGGACTTGTCCAGCCGCACGATCACGAGGTCGTTCTCCAGGAACCAGTTGCCGGTGCGGGCGGCCTCAAGCTTGTCGTTGGTGGCGATCTCGAAGGGGAGCTGGAACCGGCGGTACAGCTCGTCCTGCCACTGCTCGACGAGATTCCCGGGACACACGATGAGGCAGCGCTGGAGGTCCCCCCGCACCATGAGCTCCTTGATGAGGAGACCCGCCATGACGGTCTTCCCGGCTCCCGGGTCGTCAGCGAGGAGGAACCGCAACGGCTGCCGCGGGAGCATCGCCTCGTATACGGCGGTGATTTGGTGCGGCAACGGGTCGATGACCGAGGTATGCACGGCGAGCAGGGGATCGAACAGATGCGCTAGGCGAATGCGGTGCGCCTCGGAGACCAGACGGAAGAGGGCCCCGTCTCCATCGAAACTCCAGGGGCGGCCGGCCTCCACGACCTCCAGCCGGGATTCGTCGCTCCGATAGAGGAGAATGTTGTCGACCCGGCCAGTGGGGTCCTTGTAGGTAAGCTCCACAGCCTGGCTCCCATACCACTGAACGTTGATCACTGTAATCAATGTGTGGGGCAGAATTCCCCGTACCACAACGTGAGGTTGCAGGCTCTCAAGAGGCGCCATGGTCGATCTCAACACAAGTGAAAGCGTGTGTTATCAACAGATTCCTTTTCGAGCAAAAGCCTAAACTGCTTCAGAGCCACCCCAGAGATGGGTTGCATGGCAATAAATTCAATTCGTCTGTTTTTATCATACCCTGCCACTTATCATGCGCAAATAAAATGAGGCAAGTAGCCATCATTTACTCCAGTTCCAGATCAAAGTGTACTGCGTTCAGAGTAACGGCTTGGCAACAGGAGTGCATAGCAATTCTCTGTCCGTCTAGAGTGCCATATACCCCGATGCTTCAAAAGGTACGTCATATTACCCCCAGAGGTTAGACTCAATCCACCGTTTGGGGCAAAAAGTTGCAGTTCCCCTGCCGCTAGCAGTTGTGCCAGTGTAGGGACCTCGACAAGGGACGAGGACGATCGCCTCCTTGGCTTGTTTGATTAGACGGTGTTTCAAAAGTCATGCGGTTATCCGCCTCAACATGTGCAGGAGACTAGTGCAGGGAGGCCATCGCTTCGCTGGATACAACAGTGTGCTCGTGATCGCGTGCAAAACATCCTAGAGACTGTTTCAAAACCGCCGTAAGGCCAGATGAATGAAGCTCAAGTAGACCAGACCCACGTACATGAACGAGTCATAGCACCAACGAACCGCAAGGCCGCGGTCACCGTGAAGCCAAGCATGGGTCCGCTCGATCAACCACCTCCGCCGGTATCGCCGCAGCCGACGGCCATCGTTCCGCGACGGCCGCGACCGGTTCCGACGGTGCGGAATCACCGGGACCAGCCCCGCGGCCTCGATCTCGTCCCGCAACGCGTCCGCGTCGTGGCCCTTGTCGGCGATCACGGGCGTGCCGGCGGGCACCTCCAGCGGGACATCTTTCAGGGCCGGCAACAGCAGCTTCGGCTCAGACACCGCGGCGCCAGCGGCCGCCAGACCCAGGGGCAGGCCCGTGGCGTCGATGACGACCTCCAGCTTCATCCCTTTGCCAATCTTGGTTTTACCGACGTCGTCGCCCCTTTTTTGGCGCGGATGAACGTCGCGTCGGCGAACAGTTCGCTGAGGTCCACCCGACCCAGTTCGGCGAGTTGCTCGACCAGCACGGCCTGGATGTCTTCCAGGATTCCTTCGCGGGCCCACTCCCGCAGGCGTCGCCAGCAGGTGCTGCCCGAGGGCAGGTCGGGAGGGATGTCCTGCCAGCGTGCTCCCGTGCGGAGCAGCCAGAGTAGCCCCTCCAAGCACTCCCGGTCGTCGGCTCGTGGCCGACCGCCTTTGGGGGAGGGGGGGATGCTGCGGCAGCAAGGGGGCGATGCGTTGCCATTGCTCATCGGTCAACACGCGTTTGGTCCTCCGTGACATGATCGGCTCCTTTCACCGATCATTAGAACAACATCACCGCTCCCAGCCAATACCCAGTTTTGAAATGATCTCTACGCAGGAAACCAACGACCCTGGCAACGTCATGCTTCGAGCCGATCCGCATGTACGCTCCCAGCAGATCGCTGAGTCCGGGAAAAGGAGTTTCCTCGAACCAATCCTCATCACCGCTTGCAAATACAATCCTCCGCCGTGCTGGCGGCGGGGCCTTAGCAACCACAGTCCTCAGCACATATTCAATTTGCGGCAAGACCTCAGCGGATTGTCTTTCAAGCTCTAGTCTTGCAAGATTAACTTGCAAACATTGCCTATTGGGATCTATGCGACGATAGTACAGCGTGTCGTATATCAATTTTTCAATCTCATGTGAAGTCATTGCTTTTCTCCCCACTGTTAGGGTGTAGCCAGATTTTCTGGGGGTTCTCTGCCGGGCAGCTCTGCTAGTCTGGGGAAACACCTCGCGGGTTCAGCCCCCACCCCCAGAGAATCTAGTTACACCCGAGGCGGAGGGTGCAACCAGATTTTCTGGGGGTTCTCTGCCGGGCAGCTCTGCTAGTCTGGGGAAACACCTCGCGGGTTCAGCCCCCACCCCCAGAGAATCTAGTTACACCCCGGTTTTGCGAACTGTGCGAAACCCTTGATGACCTACTTTTTGATAAGCTACTACCAAGTAAAGGATTGATCAGTAGCCGGGCATACGACGCAGGCCGGAAGACGAACTTCAACCCCCCTTCGTAGCCGTTGCTCTCCCCAGCCACGTAATAGCGATAATAGCTTGTGCCCAGAATTGCCCCTGCCGCATCCCGGAGCACGACTTTCTTCAAATCCCCGGCGCTGCCGTGCGGCTCGACGCCGTCGTAGTAGATGTACTCCGCCTGCCGGATGACGCTCCACGCTCCCTCACCCTCCCGGCGACGCTGCGTGATCGAGGCAATCCGCCCCGCATTCACCCCCGCCGGAATGTAGCTGAACAGATACGACTCGGTCACCGTTACTCCGTCCACCTGACCCCAACGCTGCACCTCCTCAATCCGCCCATCCTCCCGCACCGAGGTCACCTCCGTGACATTCCCCCGACTGTCCTCAAAGCGAACAAACTGACCCCGCTGCTGCACCGGACGACTCGCATCAAAATCCCAAAACCACACCCGACGGCCATCTGGTGTGATCCACTCATACCGTCCCGTGACCGCATCATACACCAGACTCTCCAGCACGCCCCCGCGGCCCACATACGCACCATCTTCCCGGCGGTCATAAACCCACTGGAGTGCCCCACCCCGCACCACCGTGAGCACCTCACTCCCCGTGAGAGGATCCACCTCCCGAATCAGTGACGGCGTCTCGGCAATGATCCAGCCCCGACCCACATTTTGACCCTGACTATACGCCCCCTCGTTGGTCCAACTGCGGCTCACACCCCACACTGTCCCAAAACTCGAACTGGCTAGAAGTCATCTCATAACTAGTTTCGCAGCAAGAGGAGGATGCAGGCAAGCTGCACGAAGCCGAGGTAGTTGACCCGATGGCGCTCGTAACGAACCACCAGCCGTCGAAAGTTGCTCAACCAGGCGAACAAGCGCTCGATCTTCCAACGCCGCTTGTAACGGCGCAGCTTACGGCCATCCTGGGTGCGTCGCTGGCGTCGGTTGCCCCGGTGGGGCGCAATCATCTCGATCCCACGTTCAGCCAAGCGGGTGTCCAGCGGGTCGCTGTCATAAGCCCGATCGCCGATCCGTTTCCTGGGCTATTCGGGGGCGAAGCAGGCCGCCAGCGTGTGCTCAACGAGCGTCACTTCGTGCGGGCGAGCACTCGTGACGCCTACGGCGATCGGAAAACCAGTGCCGTCTGCCACTGCCATGAGCTTCGTCCCTTTGCCCCGCTGGGTCTTTCCCACTCCATCGCCCCCTTTTTCGCGACCCCGAAGGTGCCATCGATGAAGCCCTCCTGGAGATCGAGGCCTCCCCGCGCCTTCCGGTCTTCCGTCAGGGCGTGCAGGATCGCCTCCATGACCCCTATCCTCATCCAACGCCGGAAGCGGCGATGGCAGGTCTGGTGTAGGGGATATCGCTTCGGCAAGTCTTTTCCACGGCGCAGCGGTGCGCAGCATCCCCAAGATGCCGTTCAGCACCTCCGGGGGATTCCTCCCGGTACGGCCCCGCCTGCCCATCGGGAGACGCTCCTTTTGGGGCAAGAGTGGCTCTAACACCGCCCACTGTTCGTCTGTCAGATCCATCGCTCACCTTCATCATCGTAGTGATCATAGTATACACCAGTCTCATGTATTTATGAGATAACTTCTAGTCAGGACCGGTCCCCAGAGAGACACATCCTCTGGGAACATGCTGGTCACTACCTTATTCTGCACACGGGCCGGGCAGCATAGTGGTAACAGTGGCTAGGGGAGAATGCCTGGCGCCTGAATGTTTAGGGTTTGCTCTCCGGGCTTGCTTGTTGGTGGGGTCATCGGATACGAGGAGATGAAAGCATGGCCGAAGTCATTACCCCCCGCGCTCAGGATTATCCGCAGTGGTATCTGGATGTGGTCAAGCAGGCGGGACTGGCGGACAACTCCGACGTTCGCGGGTGCATGGTTATCAAACCGAATGGGTACGCCATTTGGGAGAAGATGCAGCGGGGTCTAGATCGCCTGTTTAAAGAGACCGGGCATGTCAATGCCTATTTCCCGCTTTTTATCCCTCTGAGTTATTTGGCACGAGAAGAGGAAATGGCCGAGGGGTTTGCCAAGGAGTGCGCTGTCGTCACGCACTATCGATTGAAGGCGGAGAAAGGCGGACGGCTGGAGGTGGATCCCGAGGCGCGGTTGGAAGAACCGCTGGTTGTTCGCCCGACTTCGGAAACCATCATCTGGCACACCTACAAGAAGTGGATTCAGAGCTATCGGGATTTGCCTTTGCTGATCAATCAATGGGCTAATGTGGTCCGCTGGGAAATGCGAACACGCCTGTTTCTGCGCACGGCGGAGTTTTTGTGGCAAGAAGGCCATACGGCCCACGCTACCCAAAAGGAGGCCGAGGAGGAAGCCCACCGCATGGTGCGAGTTTACCAGAAGTTTGCGGAGGAGTATATGGCCATGCCCGTGCTGGTGGGGCCGAAGACGGAAGGGCAGAAGTTTCCCGGCGCGGTGTACACTCTGTGTATCGAAGCGATGATGCAGGATGGCAAGGCGTTACAGGCCGGTACCAGTCATTTCCTGGGCCAGAACTTTGCCAAGGCGTTTGATGTTACCTTCACCAACGAGCAGAACCAGCAGGAGTATGCGTGGGCGACCAGTTGGGGTGTGAGCACGCGTCTGATCGGGGGTTTGATCATGACCCACTCGGATGACCAAGGTCTGGTGGTTCCTCCCCGGTTGGCACCGATCCATGTGGTGATCTGCCCGTTGGGACGGAATGAGGAGGAGCGTCGGCCCTGCCGGGAAGCAGCAGAGCGCTTGGCGCGTGCCTTGCGGGACCGGCCGCGCGACGAATTTTACGGCTATGAACCGCTCGCGGTTCACATCGATACCATGTACGACAAACAAATCGGGTACCGGGCCGCCGAATACGAAGTGCGTGGGGTCCCCGTCCGTGTGGAAATTGGTCCCAAGGATATCGAGAAAGGGGCCTGCGTCCTAGCTCGGCGGGATCGGCCTGGCAAGGAGGGGAAGCAGATGGGTGTTCCTCTGGAGGGTGCTGCCGACCAGATCGACCACCTCTTGCGTGACATCCAGAAGTCATTGTATGAGCGAGCCAAGCAATATCGGGATGCCCGCACAGTGACAGCTCGCAGTCTTGATGAGTTCCGCGATCTATTCCCCCTGCGCAGCGGCGACAGCGAAGAGCTACCGTGGAACGCCCTCAAGTTCGTATATGCCCATTGGGACGGCACGCGGGAAACGGAAGAGTGGGTGCAGAAGGAATTCAAGGCGACGATCCGCTGCCTGCCCTTCGATGGTCCTCAGGAACCCGGTCGATGCATCTTCACGGGTAAGCCCTCAGCCCGACCGGTCGTCTTCGCTCGGGCGTATTAGAGCAATCGGGGCCGCAACGGTTCCCTCCTGTTATCCTCCTGGCAAAAAAGCATGACAACAATAGAGATTGGGAAAAAGTAACGCGCCGCCGCTCCGGGAATCCCGAAGGGCGGCGCGGCCACTCCACGTACGAGAACCTCAATAACCGGCATCCGAGGTCGGCGACAAAGGAGCGGGAGACATCACCGATCCTTCGGCCTTCGCCTTGGGCGGCTGGGTTCCCGGTGCAGGAGCAGACGGATACGGCAGGCTCGGCGCAGGAAGCACATAGTCGCTAGGGTGGTAGCCGCAATCATGTTTCCCGCCAATATGCTGACAACCGGCGGCCAGTACGCCGCCGAGACAAACGCTTGCAACCAGGAGATAATATCGTTTCATGGACTGACCCATCCGTGGGATTGCCGTGGGGTTCACACAGCATCGCTGACGCAGCTCCGGAACGGTTCAGCACCAGCGACACCGGGGAAAGATAAAACGCTGCGATAGCCCGCTTCCGCTGCGAACTACCCACTCATCGAGCCGGGTCAACTCCTGCTTTCCCAACCCGACAGTTTTACCATCGGCCCAGCGTGTTGGGGGACTTCACCCTTTTTGCCCGTTCTGGCATTTGCCCTCCCTTTTATCTAGGACAACTCCAGTTTGCCAGGAGAACCCCCCCAGGGGCAAAACATGGTGACCGGAACGTTGTCCAAGAAAAGGCGAACAACCGGCTAGGGAACTGGGGTACCGGTGAGTTGTATTCCCCAAAGATCCAAGTTCAGCGGAGCAAACGGGAGGTTCGGCATGGAAGCGATCGTACTGGCTGCCGGTCAGGGAACGCGATTGCGGCCTTACACTGCCACGACTCCGAAACCTTTGCTCCCCGTCCAGGGACGGCCGATTCTGGATTGGATTCTGGCCGCTTTGCCGCCGGTAGAACGCTTGATCGTCGTCGTCCATCACCTGGCGGAACAGATCGAGGATTATCTTCGCAAGCAACGACATATTCGCTACTGGGTGAGCGTCTATCAGGAACAACCGCGGGGGACGGGGCATGCCTTGATGTCCTGCCGTCCCCATGTGGCGAGCGAGCGCTGCCTGGTAGTCAACGGAGACGATCTGATCCGTGCTGCCGATCTGACACGTTTGGCCGCCGTGCCGCAAGGCTTGCTCGTCCACCCTGTCACGACACCCCATCTGTTCGGCATCGTCTTCCGCCGCCCAAATGGTACCTTGGACCGGATCGTCGAAAAACCCACCGATCTATCGCCCCCTCAATGGGCCAACATCGGGGCCTACCTTTTCCCGCACCGCGTTTTCGACTTAGAGTTGCCTTTGTCCCCTCGCGGCGAATACGAAATCACCGATGCCGTCACCCTTTTAGCCCAGCAATACCCCTTCTATGTCGTGGAAGCCCAGGGCTGGATCCCCATCGGCAACCCGGAGCAATGGGCAGCCGCTCAGCAAGCCGACTTGACTCGCTGGCTTGTGCGGCACCTGGGTTGAAATATCCCTTGCTGCCGGGTGTTCCAAGAAGAGAGGAACGCTTACTGCGGCGGGGCACTAACCGAGGGTAAGGACGTCAACGGTTCCGGCTGTTCGTAGGTTCGGCCATTGACCGGTTGCTGATCGCGCCGCAAGAGGGCCAATTGATACAACTGCTGGCCGGCGGAGGTAGGATATTGCGCGGTGACACATGCTCGACATAACTGATCCGCCGGCAGATCGATGCACCGCGCCAGCGCATCGACGGGCAGGTAAAACAGGCTGTCCGCTCCCAATTCCTGGGCCATAGCGTCTTGCTCGGCGAGGGTGGGGGTCTTGCCGCTGAGAAAGCGTGGGGCAAACAGTTCCCCGACTGTGCTCATATCGATTCCGTAAAAGCACGGGGCGATGATAGGCGGACAGGCGACGCGGACATGGACCTCTTTGGCTTCACCTTGCTGCCGGAGGTGATGCAGCAGGCTTTTCAAGGTCGTGCTCCGCACGATGGAGTCCTCGACTAGCAACACCCGTTTGCCGGCGAGGACCTCCCGTAACGGGGTAAACTTCAGGCGGACCTTGTCCGCCCGATTGTCTCCCTCGATGAAGGTCCGGCCCACATAACGATTGCGGATCAGGCCTTCTACGGAACGCAAGCCCAAGGCGAAAGCCATGGCATCCGCCGCCGCTTTGCCGGTATCCGGTACGGGCACGACGATGGTATCTGCCGGATCGAGCGGCACACGCCCCAAAGCCTTTTCCTGGCGGGCCAGTTCTTCTCCAAGGCGGGCCCGTACAAGATACACGCTGCGCTCATCCAAGGTACTCGCCACATTGGCAAAATAGACCCATTCAAAAAAGCAATGGGCCGGACGTGATTTCCGGACATAACGATGCAGAGAGAGCCGCCCTTCACGGATCAGAATCAACTCACCGGGTTGCAGGGAGCGAATGTTGCGGAAGCCGAGATTTTGCAAAGCCACACTTTCGCTGGCGGCCCCGAAAACCGGTCCATCTATGGCATAACACATCGGGCGGATGCCCAAGGGGTCCCGCAGGACGACCATCTCACCTAGGGCATTAAGAAAGACGATGTTGTAAGCGCCATCGAATTTTTCCGCCAGGCGGGCAAAAACCTCGACCAGGTCCGGACGGCTATCCCCTCGCAACTCGTGGGCCAGATAATGCAAAATCACTTCGGTATCATTGTTGCGGGTCAAGTGGTAATCGTGATTGGCGAGGAGTTGGCGGCGGAGTTCCGCAAAGTTGGTCAATTGGCCGTTGAAAGCGAAGGCAAACCATTTCCACTTACAACCGTGGCGGCGCTCGAAGGGCTGGGCATACCGGCGATCCGTCGCTCCGCAGGTGGCATAGCGGGTATGGCCGATGGCCGCACGACCCGCGTATTCCTCCATGATGCTGGCATACTTATGCGGATGATTGAGCCGGAACGCCTCGATAACCGTTCCCACATCCTTGTAAGTATCGAGCAACTGTTCCCGCTGCGGATTGTAGGTGGTCATTCCCGCCGCCAATTGCCCTCGATTTTGTAAGTCGAGGAGCATCCGAGGCATTTGCCGCGACAGTTGCTCCGGATCGCCATGCCAGACCGACGACCGCTCGGCGTGACCCGGCAGATAATACAGCGCCGCCACGCCGCATTCATGCTGCAATTCGTCCATCACGCGTCGGCCCACATTCTGGTGAAAAATGTTTCCCCCATATTCATTCTATCGACGCTGTTCGGCTGCGACAGCGGAGATTTCCCTCGCCAAGCTCCCCCTGATTCCCAAACGGCCTATCCCACCCTAATCTTTTCACCCTTTGTTCCGGGAGTATTGCTTATACCTGCTATAACTTCCGTGCCGGACAATCCTGGCAGGCGGGTGCTTCGTCGGAAAACAGAGGTGACAGCTCACTCATCCGCTACCTGGAAACTAACGGGAGAATGGCTCGCAACTGTATCGAGCGTATCAGTCCAACGTATTTCTGGGACCCTGGAGGCTAAACTATGTCATCTACTACAGTGTGTATGCCGCGAAAATCCGCGGCATTTCTGAACAGGAAAGCCCGCTGGATCAAGGCTTCAGTCCTGATCTGGGCGGCGAGCATGGGGCTGACCCTCGCCGCACGAGGAGAACAGCAACCCCAGCCCACCCCTGGTTCGGCCCAGGTCCAGTCCCAGTCCACCTCCAAGGACAAGCGGAGCGTTCCTCTGCGGATTACCGTCACGGGCAAAACCGAGTACATCTTGGATACGGGCGGTTTGAACCCGGCCGAGTACAAGAAGAAGGTGGAAAAGGCTGCCGAGTCGGGACGTCCGTTGCCGACACCGGCGGTGGAGGTGACGGTGGAAATCACCAACATCAGCGACAAGCCTGTGGAAATCTGGACCAGCGGCGACCCGGTGCGTCTCGTACTCAAGCTTGAGGGCACGGGGGCACTCAATCTGACACCGCCTTTGGCTTTCACCCGTGAATTCCGCATTCCGAGGGCCGAAACCTTGGCACCCGGCAAATCCATTGCCTTCCGCGTAACAGAGCTGACGAGTGGTTTCCGCGGACGCTCTCATTTCGCGTATTGGACAGATAGCGGCGCGTACAAGCTAACGGCTACACTCAGCACCGGTATCAAACCGGCTCCGTTAGGAAGCCAAGAAGGAATGGACGGGTTTGGAATTGTCCAGCTTCAGAGCGAACCGTTGGCCATTACCGTGAAACTGAAAAAATGACCAAATGATTCTTAGACACCCGCTTCCTTTATGCCATCGGAACAGTGGAGTCATGTTAGAGCGAGTCGGCTGACGGCCGGGTGTTCCCGAAGTATTTCCGTCTCATAACGTATTGGGGCGGGAAACAACGGGAAACAGAAAGACCCGCCGGGTTCGGGGCGGGCCTTGACGTATTGGGGGCCATCTTGGGTCGGCTGAGTTATGCTCCGCGATGGTGTGCCGGAGAGTCCCCAACATATCCTGGAAACACGCGCCTCAGAAATTCCTCACCAGCCAGGGACGCTATCGATCCGGGTCAGATAACCGCTTGCTTCCAACCAGCGAGCTACCCGTGTAGCTTCCAAACGGGTATCATAACGGCCGTAAACTGTCCACGGAGTCAGGGGAGCGGGGCGAATGTAAACGACGAAGTCACGCCCCACGCCCGGCCGTACCAAGGGGGGCAGCACAGGAGACGGCACGAGCGGACCAACCGGCGGATACACGATCGGTCCAGGAACCACCGGAGCAACAGGTAGTACGCGCGGCGGTCCGAACGGCGGCACAGTGGGATGGATGATGACAGCAGGCGGATGGGCGGATGCCTCTGCAGCAGTCCAGGCCAGAATAACACCAGTGGCGAGCACGAGCGGCATGCGGATCATGGGGATGCTCCTCAGTGTAGGGGGTTGTTTCCTGTCATCTGTCTCATTCACTTTCACTCAAGAAACGCGCCACCCCTGCCGAACTTGCGCAAGATAGAGTCCTCACGAGTCTCCCCCGGCAATAACCTGACGGAAAGTACCATTCGTTCCGGTCTCCGGTGTGGCGGATGATTTCCCAACGGTGGCACACGGGGTGATGAACATCGCGGCGAGCGCTCGATCGGCTAAGCCGCACCCTTCGTTCTGGGAAAGATAGCTTCAAGGGAAGGTTTCCATGCAATCACTGTACCCCTTGCGATTTGAGCCGATTCTCAAAAGCATGCTCTGGGGTGGACAGCGATTGCCCGCGTTGTTGCGGCAAAGCTGGCCCGGCCGGCAATCAATTGGAGAAGCCTGGCTGATCAGCGACCTCCCAGGCAACGCCACTGTGGTGAGCAACGGCCATTGGAAGGGAGCAACGCTGCGCGAGTTGCTGCAGAGGGAAGCCGATCGCATCCTGGGCCAGCAACAGCAGCAGTGGAGGAAGGCCGGGCAGTTCCCCTTGTTGCTCAAGTTCATCGATGCTCAGCGGGAATTGTCGGTCCAAGTGCATCCCGATGACGAGCAGGCCGCTCGAATGGGAGCCGGGCCTTGCGGTAAGACCGAAGCTTGGGTGGTCCTGGACCGGCATCCGCAACGGAGCCGGATTTATGCCGGCTTGCATGCCGGAGTGACGGAAGCCTCCTTCCGGCACGCCTTGCAAGAGGGACGCGTCGCGGAAACGCTCCACGACTTCGTCCCCCAGGTTGGAGACTGCCTCTTTCTGCCCGCGGGAACCGTTCATGCCTTGGGGGCGGAACTGCTGGTCTTTGAAATCCAGCAGGCCAGCGATGTGACCTATCGCCTCTACGATTGGGACCGTGTCGATCCTGTCACCGGCCAGCCGCGACCCTTGCAGGTCGAGCAAGCCCTGGCTTGCATCGACTGGTCTCGCGGGCCATGCCAACCAGTTCAACCCGCGGTAGCCATGCAAGGCTCCCTGCGACGTGAAGGCTTGATTCACTGCCGCTATTTCACTTTGGAACGTCTGACTCTATTCGGACCCGCAGCGGTGGGGAATCCAGGCAGTTGCCACATCCTTGTTGCTTTGAAAGGAACGACCCTCCTGGAATGGGAGGGGCAGACAGAATCCCTGACGGCCGGCGATGTCCTTCTGATACCGGCAGCCCTTGGAATCGTCCATCTGACCCCTCTCTCGGAACCAGTCACTGTGCTGGTTTGCGGTTTGGGAGAGGAAACCACCGGTTGATCCCTGTGTGCCCCAAGACCTGTGGGCAATCAGCCGCTACAGCTATCAGCCCACGGTACGATGGCCTTTAGGAAGACAACCCAATTATGACAGTCCTAAAACATCGTCCATCGTGTAGCGACCGGCGGGGCGATTGGCGAGATACTTCGCTGCAAGCAAAGCCCCGCGCGCATAGCTATCCCGGCTGTGTCCTTTGTGCACCAGTTCCAGCGTTTCTCCGAGTGTCGTGAAGATAATCGTGTGTTCTCCGACGTTATCTCCTCCCCGGATAGCATGGATGCCGATCTCCTCAGCCGACCGCTCCCCGGTTAGTCCTTCCCGACCATAGATGAAACGCCCTCCCTGCACTTCCCGGATAATCTCGGCGAAGCGCAAGGCTGTGCCGCTAGGAGCATCCTTCTTGAACCGATGGTGCCGCTCGACGATCTCGACATCGAACCCCTTACCGCGGAGCACTTCTGCCGTGATGCGGGTGAGCTTAAAGAGCAGGTTGACCACCAAGCTCATATTGGGGGAGAAGAGAATAGCAGTTTGGTGCGCTGCGGCTTCAATCTCAGCTTTCTGTTCCGCACTATGGCCTGTGGTGGCGATGATCAAGGGTATCTGGCGCGCCACGCATACCGCTAAAATGGACTTGGTTCCAGCGGGTGTCGAAAAGTCGATGACGCAATCGGGATGCACAGACAAAGGCAATTCCGAAGTAATAGGCACACCAATTGTCCCGATCCCTGCTATCTCTCCGGCATCACGGCCGAGAGCGGGGCTGGTGGGGGCATCAATAGCCGCTACCACTTGCATGTCCGATTCCTGATGAGCCAAGGCAATAATCCTCTGGCCCATACGTCCCGCCGCTCCATTGACTGCTAGACGCACCTTCATAATGCTGACTCCCTTGTATCCATGAGAAACCAACCCGAATGTTTCGCCGGCCAAGCCGGATGACTACCATGCCCTCTGCCGCTCCTCCCCTGCTCATCTTGTGTGTTCCGATTCGCGGCCGTTCTTCTCTCTATCTTGCGCCCGCGATAGGAGGGTGTGATCCTGCAATCCGGCTTCCTGGAAGGCAGCGGGATGGTGCATGAGCGGCGCAAGCAACTCCTTCACCTGCTGGCACACCTGTTGGGTCTGTGTTTCCGATGAACTTTCCACAATCAGCCGAACGAGAGGCTCTGTGTTGCTGGGGCGCAGGTGGAGCCACCACTCTTCAGTCTCCAATCGCAAGCCGTCCTCGCGATCAACGTGAGCATCGGGGAAGTGCCTGGTCAAGAGAGGATAGGCCTCCTCCAGGCACGAACGCGCGATGGGCAAGCGGGTCTTATGCATAACATATTGGGGCCACTGAGTTACCCACTCGGAAAGGGTTTTCTTTTCTGCGGCGAGCAGAGCCAAGATGTAAGCCATACCGACGAATGGATCCCTGACCCATCCCACTTGCGGATCGATAACGCCGCCATTTCCTTCCCCGCCGATAACAGCCTCCACTTCCCGCATGCGCGCGACGACATGAGCCTCACCAACTGGCACGCGATAGCAAGGGCAATGATGCCGCCGAGCGATGTCCTCGGTTAGGCGAGAGGTAGACATGTTGATCACCACCGGTCCCTTATCTCGGCGCAGGCGATACTCGACTGCCAAGGCCAGGGTCAGCTCCTCGCTTAGACAACGTCCTTGTTCGTCGATCAAAGCCAGGCGGTCGGCGTCCGGGTCTAGGGCAAAACCAATCATGGCTGCGTTGTGAACTACCCAGGGGGCAACATCGGCCAGATGTTCCGGTGTCGGTTCAGGAGGGTGAAGGAACTGGCCGTCAGCTTCGCCCCCATGAAGCACCACTTCACAGCCCAACTCTTCGAGCAGTTGCCGCCCCAGGTTTCCCCCAGCGCCGCCGTTCGCATCGAGAAAGACACGCCAGCGCCGGCTTGCTATCGCCGCCACACTGACCCTATCCAGAACACACTCCAGATGCACCGGGGTGATGTCGGGCGGAACCTGGACCTGACCCATCTGATTCCAAGGAGCACGGCGAAGCATGTTGCGGTGGAAACATTCCCGGACAGCAGCTCCTGACTCAGAAGGTAACACAGCCCCGTCCGCATTGAACAATTTCAATCCGTTCCATGGGGCGGGATTGTGACTGGCCGTGATCTGAATGCCTCCCCCTGCACGATGGTGTCGAACGGCGATGCCACAACTGGGAGTAGGAAGTATACCGGCATCCAGAACTGTCACACCAGATTCCATCAGCCCTGCTATCACAGCATGGCGTAGCATTTCTCCACTGGGCCGGCTGTCTCTGGACACAATAACAGTACCCGCCCTCAGCGTGCTGGCAAAGGCACCGGCATAACGAGCCGCCACTTCAGCGGTTAGGCTTTCACCGACAATTCCCCTCACCCCTGATACGGAGATGAATAACATCTTCTGACTCCTTCATCATCCATCCCTACGTTTCCATGTGTGCTCCTACTCCTGCCAGCCTTTGCCTCTCCCAGGGAATTGTAGAGACTCAACCTGCCCTTGCATGCTAAAGACATGTATCCTTGCAAGCCAGCAACACGATGGTGATTCCGGCCTGCAACTTGGGTAGACGATGCCGGGAGTTACCTCTTGGTGAAGACCAAAATATCCGTTAGACCGTGAAGCGGCAGAAAAAGACACTTTTCCACGGTCCAGGGGATAACGCCGGAGGTACAGTTTCAGAAAAGAAAAATCCCCCGGCGGACGGTCGCCGGAGAGAAGAATGCTTTCTCTGTTTTCTACAGCGTAGAGAAGCCTGCGTATTGATGCTCAGGCGGCCTGTTTGGCCTCACCTGTGTTGCTACGGCTTTTGCCTTTGCGAGTATTCAGGGCCGTCCAGCCTTGCGGCGGCATCGCCTTAGCGAGTTTCAACGCTCCCACGGCACCAGCGTAAGTGGCATCGGTCACTCGTGTCACTTTGGCCCCGCCATATTCTGTCAGAGCCTGCTCGATAACACGATCCAAGCCCTTCAATTGGCTGCCGCCTCCGCCTAGAATAATGTTTTGTCGCAACTTTTCTTGAAACTCTGGATCGAAGCGTGCGATCAGCTTGCGTATGGCTTCCACAATCGGACCGACCAGCACCTGACAAGCCGCCTTGAGAGGTTCTGTCACGTCGTGAGGTGTGGGTTTGCCATCGACAGGGAGATTCACGAGCGCTTGCTCGCCTACTGCGTTGACGAAACCAAATTTCTCCTTAATCTCCCGCACCATATTCCGGGAAATCTGCACACGGGGATACTTAGCCTTCAGGCGCTTTTCAAACTCTTCATCAACGGCATCTCCTCCCAAGCCGATGGTGATTTGCTCCTCGTCCGCTGGATAAACGCCATAGATCGGGCAGATATCGATTGTGCCAGCTCCGATGTCCACGACAAGGGCATCGGTGAGGCGGTTCATCCCGTAGGCGATCGAGAACGGCTCCGACACCACTGCCACAGCATCGAAGACATGACCTGCCGCTTCCAGGATGAACTGCTTGTTTTTCACGCTGGCCCGTGCGGGAACTCCGATGACGCCATAAATCGGTCGGGCAGTATCTTGGGGTTCAGGATGGACGAGATGAACGGCGTACTCGATGATGAGCCGAGTCGCCAAGGCGTACTTCTCCATTTGCTTCTCACTCAGTCCACAGGTTGCAGGATCGCCATATTTCAGCATTCCTTTCTCGAAAGGCCGAATGATATCCAAGGCGAGTCGGTGCTCTGTCAAGTCCTGCCCGAAAACCACATCCCGGCCTAGCATCGTGCGGGCGATGTGATCTTTCGGCCATCCCACTGCCGTCGGGATGACATCCCGATAACCAGCCGAACTGGCCACTGAAGTCTTGAACGTTCCTAAATCCATGCCGATATAAAGAGGATGACTTTCCGGCATCGCTATGATCCTCCTGTTCAGTGGGTTTCAATGACGATCCGATCTATCCCTACTCGAACCGTGGGGCCTTGAACCATGTCCCGATCCGGCGAGGCGACCGATTGGAGGCAAGGAGCTTAGCCGCGGGAGGGCAACTGCTTGGGGATCGAGGCAGACGCACCCTACGCCTTTTCCGAGGGAATCAAGGCCGTCTCCCCCTCGTGGCATTCCTCTGCCATGGGTAAGGAATCCGCTGTCGAGCCATACAACTCTTGGTGCAAGGCAACGTTCTGACCCAGAATAAACTCGACCAAGGCTTGCTGATTCTGAGCTTCGATTTTCTTCCTTTCTTCCCGCAGGGCGGCGTAACTAGGGCCGATGTCAAACTTCTCAGCCGTGGTGGGTCGAGGGCCAGCGTTGTACCGCCCCATCAGCAACACGCCGTCGCCGCCGAGGGGCACATACGGTAACGGATGCGTCCCACGATACGGGGAAGACATCTTGCGTCGGCGCCAGCCCCACGCCCCTATTCCCAAACCAATCACTCCTCCGCCAAGCCCCAGGAGGAATTCGTGACTAAGTGTAATGCCACGAGTCTGCTCTGTGGATGAAACAGACGGGTTCGGTGACGGATGAGAGTCACCCTCCCGATCCCGGAGCACGATCACCTGAGGTGGAGTAGTAGCAGCAGGTGGGGCGGCAGATGCTACCATGGGGGAAGGGTACCAGGGGACAGGAAAGCCTCCACTACCTGGCGGCGGGGAATGGGATACTGAAGAATTCAACCACGGAGCTGCCGAAGCTAATGTCTCTCCCGATGGAGTCAAGACACCGGCGTGCGAGGCCAGGATGATGGTTCGGGATTCGACAACGGCGGGTTTGGTTTCGTCCTTATCGGATCGAGAGGCGGCTTTCTCGCTAGCCGAGGACGGAGCAGGAGTCGCCACAGGAATGATCAGAACTGGCCATGGGCGCGGCGATGGAGGAGGCCAAACCCGCTGATTCCCGTGTAATATCTCGACATCGCGCACTGTTCGCCGAGGCGGCTGCCAGGGCACTGAAGGTTCACTGACTGGAACTGGCGTTGGTGTAGAAGTGGACGGCTGTGGCAGTGGCGCTAGCGGCAACGCGGCTGGTTCTGTCCATTGCTGGGCAGCAACAATCGTTGGCCAACTCAACCCCAAGACAATCGCACGCCAGGCCGGCAATCCACCCTGCATCCGTCGCATGCCGATTTCCCCCACCCACCTTTAGCCAGGTTATGCTCTGCAACAGTCTTGACGGTAGTATCGGCTCTAGCGACAGTGTAGGTTGATCGATTCCTTGAGGTACTATCGGCAGGTTATCCGCCGACCAACACATCGCATTGGTAGGTAAGGTCCCCCAAACTCTGCGGTCAGTGCCTTTCCTTCACGATCTTACCCAATGACCTTGCAGTGACAGTTCCGTCGAGAAAGGAGGTGGGCATCATCGAACCGCAAGGCCGAATCGAAAGCCGGGACGGTTGGTCCGTCACGGCACAAAGGAGAGGAGAGTAGCCTTGGAATCCAAGAGCGAAGAAGTGGCTTGTTCAACTTTACCGTCCGCGATTCCAGTAGATGCGGGCGTTACCGGTTTGCCGACCCACCGCGATGATGTCGATACGGCCATCGCGGTTGAGATCCGCAGCGCAAAGGTCTTCCACGGCGACACCCCCATTTTCCAGCATATATCGTTCCCATTTCATACCACTGTTGTCGGTGCTGCGATACAGCCGTATTCCCCGCCGGAGGGTGTGCCGGTCGCCCGCTTGGGGATTGGGATCATCACGCACCCCTACGATCAGTTCCTCCAGACCGTCCTGATCCAAGTCGGCGAACCAGACTGCATGACCCCACCGCAGCTCCTGATCAATGACATGGCGTTGCCAAAGATGCTGATCGGCCTTGGGTGGAAGATAGACGACCACTTCATGGCCGTGCCAGGGTTCAATCGTGGCAATGATGGGGATACCGATCCAGCCGCTCTTCACTTCGCTGGCTCCCCGGCTGGCTTGGGGACGCTCCTGGTAACCCGTACCGATCCGCCGGGTCCGCCATTGGTTCCCCACCCGCTCGATGACATGGACCCCTTCGTAACTGGTGACAAGGATGCCAGGAAACCGGAAGGGGGACTGGTCCCGATCTCGGAAGGCCGGCCAAAAGTTATGCGTGACATAGAGCTCTTCCGAGAGCACTTCGACTTTCCAGTTCTCTTTTTTCGTTGGTTCCTGTTGGGGAATGTGCAAGGCGACCACGCGCACGGGCCGGCCATTCGTCCAGTTTCTTTGGGCCGTATTGTCACGTCCATGCAGGGGAACGTGGACAATCTCCGGTTTGCCATCCCCCGTGATGTCAAACGCCCGTACACGGTGCACAGTGGGTTCTTCACAAGGAAGCTCATACAACTGCCATTCCTCAGCCAGTGAGGGACCCCGGCGAAGCCAGAACAACTGCCCCGGCGTCGCAGTGTCGGTAGGCCGCCAGCCGGCTCCCAAGACCAGCTCCGGCAGGCGATCGCCATCGATATCCACCGCTGTGATGCAAACGTTATCGGGCCGGGTCTTGCCGCGGAGAATCATCCATTTCTTCCACGTGGGATTCTCGTACCAGACCACCTCGTGTTGGTCCACCACGACGATGTCGGTCTTACCATCCCCGTTGATGTCCGTCGTCAATACCGCGTAACCGATTTTCAGCCGCGTGTCGAACTCTTCCATCTCGAAGCGGGGAAATCGGGCTGGCGATTCCTGAGACCCCTCTGCAGAGCAAACCTTGCCTCTCAGCAGATCCACCCCACTTTGCAAACCCAACAACAATCCGCCACAACAGCACATAACGAGCATACGCATGGTGAACTCTCCGTCCGCGAGGCACTACACTGGTGCTCCATCGACACGAGGCGTTAGGGATGGAAGCCAACTGCCTCGGCCCAACCGGCTATGGCTCACTAGACAACTAGCATAACCGCTGAGGTGCGTTTTCCCAGTCCCTCTGCTTAAAAAACTTCAATCGGTGGATCTCGCTTAAAAAGTCCTATCAGGGAAACATGACTTGCTAATAGGAAAGTTTCATTCCACAATAGCGTCACAACGCGAATGCAACAGGAGGTGATTCTGCATGAAGTCAGGATTGTCCCATCGCCCGATTCGGGAATGGTTACTTCTACTTCTGGCCATCGTCGTAGTTGGCGGTATTGTGGTCCCGCTGTGGGACATCTTCGGGGGACTGGAGAGCCGCGAAGAGTTGGCACGGAAGTGGACGCCGCAGCGTCTGACCCATTTGCTGCTCGGACCGGAGCAGGTGGTTTGTTATGTGTGTTTTGTTTGGGCCGGCTTGATTCTGCTGATGCGCTATCGAGAGGTCTTGCGTCAGCGTACCGCTTTTCGGATGAACTTGCTTCCCACAGAAACGGGGGCACGGATCTTGCCGGAGGACGCCAGGCCCCTGTTGCGGAAATTGGACCAACTCACAGGCCGTCGGCCGTACATCTTGGCGAATCTGATCCGTCTCGGTTTGGGGAAATATGCTGTGGCGCAGTCAGCTCCCGATGTGGCCGAGGTGGTGCGCAACCAGGCAGACGTCGAGATGTCCCGCCTATCGGCAACGATGGCCACTGTGCACTATCTCGCTTGGGCCATTCCCGCCATTGGTTTTGTGGGAACTGTGCGGGGCTTAGGCGGCGCCTTCGGCGCGGAGGCCCCCACCCTGGAAGCCTTCACAGCTCAGGCCAAGGACCAATTGAAAATTGCTTTTGACTGCACGCTGATTGCTCTCGTGCTTAGCCTGGGTCTAATGTTCTTGCTGCACCTTGTACAACGTGCAGAAGAAACGTTGGTGGTCGATGCTCAGGAATACTGTCAGGAACATCTGCTGCTCCGCCTGTACGATCCCGCTGGCCATCCCGCTACTTGGAGTTGAGGGAGTAATCCGCGGGGCATTCCGCCGCTGACACACCGGTCGCCCTTGGCAAAAAGTGCCTGAGGTATCCCGCCGCCGATGGTCGGAGAAGGACTATGTTCTGGGGACGACGAGTCGCACGAGAGATAGACCCGACCCGCACAATCGGTGTGGAACTCAATGCCAGTATCATCCGCTCTGCGTGTTGGGGTCCAGAAGGATTACGGCAAATCCCGCTCCAACCCCCGGCAGAGGAAATGCCATTGTGCGTGGCGTTACATCAACGTCATCTGCTTTATGGTCAGGCGGCGCAAGCGGTGGCCCGTACCATGCCCCATGCGATTTGTGACAACTTTCTACCCTCGTTGGGCCACAGCCAGCAGTGGCGTTTTGGGCGCCATTGCCTGACAGCGGAAAGCGCCTTGGAAACAATCCTGCTGCACCTCCGGCCCGTTTGGGAGGCTCAAGCGGCTCCCTTGGCTGTGGCGGTCCCTGCCTATCTTTCAGCCGGGCAAGTCCAAGGATTGGCCCGATTGTTCCGCCGGATGGACTGTACACTGCGTGCTGTCTTATTGGCTCCCCTCGGTGTAGCCGCTGCGTTTGCCCCTGCTTTGTATTCTCACCTTCCCTCTCCAACGCAAAACACGTCCAAGACCTTAGTCCAAACTAACCAACCCGCACGAGACCTGCGGCAGGCACCGATCACCGTTGGGATTGTTGACGTGGATGCCTTTGCTCTCTCGGCAGCCGTGGTAGGCCTTACCCCGGATACAGCCCGTCTGCTGGCATTTTCCGCCTGGCCTCGCTTGGGTTTGTCGGTCTGGTACAACCGCGTGCTCGACGCTGTAGCCGATCACTGTATTCGCTTATGTCGCCGGGACCCACGGGACTGGCCTGAAGCAGAACAAGGGCTTTTCGAGCAACTCCCTTACGCCTTGGAGCAATGCTACGCCGGTCAGACCATTCGCTGGCTGGTGCGAACCGACGAATGGTATCAGGAGTTGCACATGGTCCCAGAAGAGCTGGAAGGATACTGTGCCAGCCTAGCCCAAACGGCGGAGCAAGTCATTCGCCAGCTAACGCAAGATGCCACTAACTCAGGCCCTTTACGAGCATTGTGGATGACCTCACGCGCCTCACGCTTGCCAGGTCTAAATCGTCAACTGCAATGGAACAAATCACCCGGCACCCGTCTGGAAATCCTCTCCCCTTCGGCAATTGCCCAGGCTGCTGCTACTCTCACTGCTCATTGGCCACCTACAGAACAACCGATGTACCTCGATGGTACCATCTCATTGTCGGTCCCTGGTCGTCTCGCTGTGGCTGGACATAACATTCCGGCCACCTGACAAATCCCAACGCCTCGGTTTAGGAAACCTAGCGGTACCCGTAGGCAGTGTTTGATTCATACAAACAGCCAAGAAATGGATTCGAGCAGTTATCAGAGGACTACATCATGCGCATCCGACACAAAGTTCCCACGCTGGTCAGCATGTGGATGCTGGACGTCTTCTGCTGTGCCTTGGGTTGCGTCACCTTGTTGTTTCTGATCAACAGTCGCATGGCTAGCGACGCGGCTGACACTAACCGCAATGCATTGACGGAACTGGCAAAACTCAAACAGCGCTACTCCGAACTGGTAACCAACTATGAAAGCGAAAAAGCCGCTTGGGAGGAGAATCGCCGTCGCCTGTTTCAAGAGTTAGATTCCCTCAGACAAGACAAGGAAGATCTTTCCCGCCATCTTGCCCTGTTGAAGAAAGAAGTCCAATCTCTTCAGGCTCAGCGGGATGCCGACCGCCTAGCTCTCGCCGATGCCGAAAAAAATCTGAGAACAACCCAGCAACAACTGACTATCCTGCAAACCCAATCTCTCCGATCCGAAGAACTCCTCCGCAAAAAGCAGAAAGAGACCGACGACCTCCAGCAGCGCATTCAAACTTTGCAGACGACCCAGGATGATTTGCAGCGGCTGCTACGCGTCAAAGATGATGAAATGACTATGCTCTCGCGCCAGTTAGCCAACATGAAAAAGCAATTGCATGACTTAGAAGTTCTGCAGACTGCTTTGCGCCAAGAGCGTGACGCAGCCCGCACCGCAACCGAACAAGCTGTGAAAAAAGCGGAGATGGAACTGCAAGCGGCACAAACTCGCATTCGCGATTTGACTCAGCGCTTGGAAGCGGCACAGACCACAATCATCGACCTTCAAGGCCAGAAGGCCCGCCTCGCCGACCGCTTCGACCAATTGCAAAAGAGCATGGAGAACCGCTTCGCCGGTATCGTCACCACGGGGCAACGCGTAGTCTTCATCGTGGACATTTCCGGGAGCATGGCCAAAAAAGACACTAACACCGTGGACCCGAATAAATGGCCCCTCGTCGTGGAAACGGTGGGGAAAGTGATGCGCAGCATCGTCGGCCTGAAAGAGTATCAGGTCATCATTTTTTCCAGCTCGGCCCGCTGGCTTTTCCACGACGAGGGCAACTGGCGAGCCTTCCGTGGAGAAGAGTCTGTCAAAGAGGTGATCGATGCTCTCCTGAAAACCCAACCCTACGACGATACCAATCTCTATGCGGCCTTCGAATTGGCTTTCACATTACGCTCGAAAGGATTGGATACCATCTACCTGTTTTCCGATGGCTTGCCGACTTCCGGTCCCGGCCTCTCACCCGCCGACATCTCCCGACAGCCTCCGTTATCGGAATTAGAACGCAGTGACAAACTCAGCCGCCATCTGTTGTCCACCCTGCGCGACCAATGGAATCGACCGGACGCCGCTCAGTCTAGAGTTCGCATTCATTCCGTCGGCTTCTATTTTGAAAGCCCCGAATTGGGAGCCTTTCTCTGGACCCTCGCCCGCGACAATGACGGAAGTTTCGTAGGCATGAGTAAACCTTGAGAAATCTCCGCATTCGTCACTGCTAGCACGTGCTCTTAGAATTCAGCACAAAAGCTGGCTAGGATGTGTGCCTGTCAAATCGAAGGAGGAGCGCTACCGAATTCGGAAAACTGGAAGGGGCGCAAAACTAACAACTTTCAGTTTATTGAAACCATCCCATGCTATGGAACGTATCCGTGGATTTGCGAGCTCAGATCGGTATCGCTGAAATGCTAAGACAGAATTGGGGATCCAGGATTCGAACCTGGACTAACTGATCCAGAGTCAGTCGTGCTACCGTTACACCAATCCCCAGCACTTGCGCTACCACTATAGGCCTCTTTCGCCCTCAGGGCAAGAGGATTAGTCACCAAAGGTGGTGCGGGTGCAACCAAATTCTCTGGGGGTTCCCTGCCGGGCAGCTCTGCTAGTCTGGGGAAACACCTCGCGGGTTCAGCCCCCACCCCCAGAGAATCTAGTTACACCCAGGTGCTCCCTTCTTGCAGAAGGGGTGGAAACCGAGGATGTTATGTCAATGTGCTAACCATGATGAACGGCTCTGGAATCTGGAATAATGCGGAGGCCGAGAGAGGAGAATCGGGCTGACTGGATTTGAACCAGCGACCTCTTGGTCCCGAACCAAGCGCTCTAGCCAAGCTGAGCTACAGCCCGTCAAATAATGGGTCTCAGTAGCAGATCTTCTGCATAGCATCTCTGAGTCGTAAGTATCCTAGCGGCAAGCGGGGAAAAGTCAATGCGGCCTGAAGCTCGCCAGAATGCGGGGGTGCTTGGGTGCAACCAGATTTTCTGGGGGGTCCCTGCCGGGCAGCTCTGCTAGTCTGGGGAAACACCTCGCGGGTTCAGCCCCCACCCCCAAAGAATCTAGTTACACCCTGAAAGCGGCGGCGCGGTGTTGGGGCCGTCCAACCCTGGCAAGCAAAAGCGGGCGGGGGAGGAAATCCGGGAGGAATTGGGTAGTGGAAACTCGACTCGACATTGGCCCACGGATCGAGTATGGGAGGGCCAGGAAAACGGGTGCCGCGAGGAGAGACCATCGTGGCGGAAGACGGGCACGGATGGATTGTAGAAACCCAGCATTTGACGAAGATATACCGCAACCGGCAGATTGCTCTCAATGATGTGACATTGACGTTAGAGCCGGGATGCGTGCTGGGCTTGTTAGGCCCCAACGGCGCGGGCAAGACAACGTTGTTGCGTCTAATCCTGGGTTTGCACCGCCCGACAGCGGGGTCCGTGCGGGTGTTTGGCCGCCTAATGACGCCGAATGCCGCGGATATCCGCCGTCGGATTGGCTACATTCCGACAAATCCGCAGTTCCCCCGCGGGATGACGCCAATCAGTTATTTGGATTACATTGGCCGCCTCTTCGGCCTGCCGCGGGATGTGCGTAAGCCAAAGCTGGCCACGCTGATCCGAGCGGTGGATCTGCTGCCGCACTCCGGCGAACCGATTGCCCATTTCACGCCGGGAATGACCGCCCGCTTGGCGGTGGCTGCCAGTTTGATCAATGAACCGGACCTGCTCATCTGGGATGAGCCAACCCACGGCCTAGACATCGAAGCCCGCCGCTCCATGCTGGAGTTGATCAAGCAGCTTGCCTCGGAAAAGACCCTGATTTTGAGCAGTCATAATCTCAGCGACGTGGATGAAGTCTGCAATTATGCCTGCGTGCTTAATAAGGGGCAAATGATATTCCACGGGACTTTGCAGGACCTGAAAGGCCGGATTCGCCGCAATCACTATGAACTGGACGTGGACGGAGAGCACAAAGCCATCAGCAAAGCTGTGGGCGTGCTGCGAGGATTGAAGGATTTCATCCAGGTCGTCTTCCGCCATCGGCGCCTGGATGTGAAACTGGGGGAGGAAACGCCGAATACGGCCCTGTTAGCCCAGTTGTTTCAGGTATTGCATGATCACAAGATTACCGTGATCAGTGTGCGAACGGTGGGAATGCAGACGGAACAGGCGTATTTAGACCTGGTGGAACGGGAGGAGAGCCGGGGTTTTGTGCGTTTGTACCCTGCCTCGGAAGCCGCCTGATACAGTCTGCGGACGCTTGCAGAGAGGCCAGAGGACATGTCCACTAATGCAGCGGCGCGTGGGGAATGGTCCCGGAGTGGTTCGGGACGGCGTGCCGGTGAGATGACCGATCCACCCGCCGTGGTAACTGTCCGTTTCCATCGTTTCCTGCCGTATTGGGCCGTGCTGCAAACCGACCTACGCCAGACAGCCCAAGGGTGGTTGTTTGTTCTGTGGATAGCGCTGGTAGTCATTGGGGTATGCGGTTTTTTCCTTTACCGGGTCGGGGTGCAACAGGAAGCGGGATTGGTGCAATCCGCAGCAGTACTCTGTGCAGAGGCATTGCGGGCTGCATTTCTCGGAAGCCTCGCCGTTGTTGTCATTCTTAGTGTGGCAGCCATCAGCAGTGAACGGGGAACCGTGGCGGATGCAGTTCTCTCAAGGGGGATCAGCCGCCATCAGTATTTCCTGGCCCGGCAGCACGCCCGCGTGATTCTGGTTGGGATCGCCTTTGCGCTGATCAGCACGGGGATCATCGCAGCCGGGTCTTTGCTCTTCCGGGGCGAAGCTGATATTTCTCTCCACGGAGCGGCAGTCGTGATTGGCCTGCTCAGCCTGCTTCTCGCCGTGGTAGCGGCGGTCGGGGTGGTCCTCGGAGCATTGACCAACAGTGCGGTTCTTGGGATTACCATCTATTGGCTGCTTCTCTACGGCGGGGGACTACTGCTGATGTTGGCCCCCGAACCCTGGCCAGGACCAGAACGCGAATTGACTCGGTTGCGTTACGTGCTCCAGGGATATTACTCGGCGGCGTATTATGGCCGGGTAGCGCTCACCGCGATCGCCATCGCTCTCGCAGCTACGATTTGCGGGTTGATCGGCTTCAGTCGCAAGGATGTCTGAAAAAGCTTCCCGCAGATTCCAGATCACTCCCGTGCAGCCAAGCACGGTACGATGTTGCACCATTTCAACACTCAAGCTAGCTTCATGACACAATTCCCGCTTGGATGCAATTCCCGCTGGATTAGATGGTGATGGTGTAATGCTCTGGTGATGATGTAACGCTTGTGACAACCTACGTTCGCATGCAGGGCGGAGAAGGCGAGGGGAACTGGTCGCCACGCTGTCCCCTCTAACTACACTTACAGTGAAGAGCTGAAGAGCTGGAGAAACGGGAATCGAGTGAGGCCGTCAAAGCCGCCGAGGCGAAGGGATGCCATCTCCCCCACGATCCTCGCGGCTAGATGGCCAAACAGGCGAGGAAATATGACTGGGAGTTCTCAAGGCACGGTACGCCACCCGAAAGGCCCACCTCTGGTCAGTGCTGAACGGCGTCTTGGAGCTTGGCTGGTCACGGTGCTGGATTCCAGTGTCGGGGCGAAAGTCGTGGTGGCATTGGGCGGGATTGGGCTAGCTTTGTTCGCCATTTTTCACATGTTGGGCAACTTAAAGATTTTTCAAGGCCGTGATGCTCTCAATGCGTATGCTCACTTTCTCAAACATGATTTAGGGGCGCTGCTGTGGCTGGCGCGGGCGGGGCTGCTGGCCATCTTCCTGTTGCATGCTGTGTTTGCATTGCGGTTGAAATGGCGGACGGCTTCGGCGCGACCCCAGCCGTATGCCTACCCGGCACGGACACCGGATCGCCTGGCGGCCCGTACTATGGCTCTCACCGGCGTTCTGATCGGCTTGTTTATCCTCTTGCACTTGGCCCATTTCACCTTGGGGTGGGTGCATGCTGCGGAGCAGAACGGCCAATCGATTCACTACCTGGACCTAAAGGATGCTCAAGGGCGGCATGATGTCTACGCGATGGTGGTGGCAGGGTTCCGCACCACTTGGATCGCTGCTATTTACCTACTGGCGCAAGTAGCTTTATTTGTCCATTTGATCCACGGCATTCCGAGCACCTTTCAGACCTTGGGACTCCAGAGCCGCCGGACCCTTAGCGCTATCCGGGGGCTGGGAATGCTAGTCGCTGCAATCATTCTGATCGGGAACTGCGGGATTGTGATAGCGGTATGGGGCGGCTGGGTGTCAGCATCATGACAAAGTGATAAGGGCGGGTAGTATCACTTGGACGAAGCGGCACAATAACTGAGGATGTAGCTCGCCACTCCCGCTGTGGTCATTCGATCTGCAGGGATATACCAGCAGGGATATACCACACGGCGGTAGGAGTAGCAAATCCTAGGACTCCCCATAGGAGAGAAATGGGCGATGAGTTTGGATGCGAAGGTGCCTTCCGGGCCGCTTGCGGAAAAGTGGACTCGGTTCAAGCGAGAGCAGCGTTTGATCAGTCCCGCGAACAAGGCGAAATACACCGTCATTGTCGTGGGGACTGGACTGGCTGGGGCCAGCGCGGCGGCCACGATGGCCGAACTGGGCTATAAGGTACTCGTGTTTTGCTTTCACGATACTCCGCGGCGTGCCCATTCCATTGCCGCTCAGGGTGGGATCAACGCGGCCAAGAATTACCGCAACGACGGAGACAGCGTTTTCCGGCTCTTTTACGACACGATCAAGGGAGGAGACTTCCGCAGCCGCGAAGCCAACGTCTATCGACTCGCCGAGGTGTCCGGTAACATCATTGACCAGTGTGTCGCTCAAGGCGTTCCCTTTGCTCGTGAGTACGGCGGTCTGCTGGAGACGCGGAGTTTCGGGGGCGCTCAGTTGCAGCGCACCTTTTACTGCCGGGGCCAGACAGGTCAGCAATTGCTGCTGGGAGCTTACCAGGCACTGTGCCGTCAGATCAGCTACGGTACAGTCCACATGTTTCCCCGCTGCGAGATGCTAGACCTGGTTGTAATCGATGGCCGCGCCCGCGGAATCGTGACTCGCCATCTGGTTACGGGCAAGATTGAGTCCTTTGCGGCGGATGCCGTCGTGCTGGCCACTGGTGGCTACAGCAATGTGTTTTACCTGTCCACTAATGCGATCGGTTGCAACGTTTCCGCCACTTACCGGGCCTACAAACGCGGCGCATTTTTCGCCAACCCGTGCTTCACTCAGATTCACCCGACCTGCATTCCGGTCAGCGGCGAGCACCAGTCCAAGCTGACGCTGATGAGCGAAAGCCTGCGCAATGACGGGCGGGTCTGGGTTCCCAAACGCCGAGAAGATATTGGCAAGCATCCGAATGACATCCCTGAGTCGGACCGAGATTATTTCCTCGAGCGGAAATACCCCAGTTATGGTAATCTGGCGCCGCGAGACATTGCTAGTCGCGCCGCCAAAGAGGTTTGCGACGAAGGCCGCGGCGTGGGTCCGTCAGGCCGCGGTGTGTATCTGGACTTCGCGGACGCCATTCGCCGGCAAGGGATCGAACGAATCCGGGAAAAATACGGCAACCTTTTCGATATGTATGAACGGATCACGGGGGAAAACGCCTACACTCAACCGATGCGTATCTACCCTGCGCCGCATTACACCATGGGGGGATTATGGGTCAACTACGAGCTGATGTCTAACCTGCCGGGTTTGTTCGTGATTGGTGAGGCCAATTTCTCGGATCACGGGGCGAATCGCCTGGGTGCCTCGGCCCTGATGCAAGGCTTGGCCGACGGATACTTCATTCTCCCCTATACGCTGACCCACTGGCTGGCTGGGGTCAAGCCGGGTTTGCCTCCGCTCGATCACCCGGAGTTCCGCCGCTGCGAGGCTGAAGCGCACCAGCGCCTCAAGCGCCTCTTGTCCATCGGTGGCCAGAAAACCGCGGTCGAGTTCCACCGTCAGTTGGGTCACATCCTCTGGGACCATGTGGGAATGGCCCGCTGCCGCGAAGGCTTGCTCCAGGCCATCGAACAAATCCGCAGCTTGCGTGAGGAGTTCTGGGAGAACGTTCGAGTGCCTGGAAGTGATGCGGACCTGAACATGGCCCTGGAACGCGCTAGTCGCGTAGCGGATTACTTGGAGTTCGCGGAACTGATGGCCCTGGATGCCCTGCGGCGAGAAGAGAGTTGCGGCGCGCATTTTCGAGTCGAATACCAAACGGCGGACGGCGAAGCGAAACGAGACGATGAGCGTTTCTGCCACGTTGCTGCCTGGGAATACACCGGACCGGATCGCGAACCTATTCGTCACGAAGAACCGCTCATCTTTGAAACCGTGAAACTGGCCGAGCGGAGCTATAAGTGAAAGGTGTTGCGAGAGAACAGGGGAAAACAGCCCTCTTCAAACTCCTGGAAGCTTCTGGACACACACTCACCTTGAACTTGCTCATGAGGGAATCTGAGATGAGAGTAACTTTACATATCTGGAGGCAGAAATCGCCTGGGGACCGAGGTCAGTTTGTGACCTATCCGTTGGATAACCTTAGCCCAGATATGTCATTTCTGGAAATGCTGGATATTCTCAACGAGCAATTGATCCAGCGGGGGGAGGAACCGGTGGCGTTTGAGCATGACTGCCGGGAGGGAATCTGCGGCAGTTGTGCGATGATGATCAACGGCCAGGCCCACGGTCCGGAGCGCGGCACCACCACCTGCCAGTTACATTTGCGCAGCTTCCCGGATGGAGCGGAAATCTATGTCGAGCCGTGGCGGGCACGGGCCTTCCCCATCCTCAAGGACTTGGTCTGCGATCGCTCGGCCCTGGATCGCATCATTCAGGCTGGCGGTTACATCAGCGTCGGTACTGGCGGCGCTCCGGACGGGAATTGCCTGCCGGTTCCCAAAGCGGATCAGGACAAGGCGATGGATGCAGCACAGTGCATTGGCTGCGGTGCGTGTGTGGCGGCCTGTCCTAACGCCTCAGCCATGCTCTTCGTGGCGGCGAAAGTAAGCCATCTGGCCCACTTGCCCCAAGGCCAACCGGAGAGGAAGGAGCGCGTCCGCAAAATGATCGCTCAGCACGACCGTGAGGGGTTCGGTCACTGCACCAATATCGCCGCCTGTGAAGCAGCCTGTCCCAAGGAAATCTCGGTAGAGCATATCGCTCAGCTCAACCGTGACTACATCACGTCCGCCTTGGCGTCGCTGATCCGCTGAGCTGCGCCGGAGTAACACCCATCTGTCCCGGACCGGATGCTAGTGCCCCCCGTTCAATCTCCCAGCCTGACTCACCCAGCTTGAACCTGTCCTACCCCAATTGGGGCTGGGACCCACACTGGATGTCCAGAAGTCTCAGCTCGATACGACTGTAACCTTGGTAGGTATTTCGCTGCGGAGTAAAGGCCAGGCACACTCTAGATGCTTTCTCCAGTTCCTCGTAACGTTCCGCCATGTTCCAGCCGATGCAACGGAAGCGTTGACCGCCTTGGGAGACGCGCAGCTCCAGGTGTCGCGGCGAGTCCCCTTGCCCTATCCGCCGGATTTGCTCCACCGTGACATCGCTGGCGAGAAATTTGGGCGGTGGATTGTCGGCTCCGTAGGGTTCCAGACGGTCTAGCTCTTGCAACAGGTTCGGCGTGATAGCGCTCAGGGGGATTTCCGCATCAAGCAGTAAGCGGGGGGCAGGGGACCCTGAAGGCAGGTGGCGGGCCACGTACTGGTTAAAGGCTGTGCGGAAAGCATCGATCCGTTCGGGCAAAATCTTCAACCCCGCTGCGGCGGCATGTCCCCCATAGGATTCCAGGAGACCATCACAGGCCCGCAAGGCTTCATGTAACGGCAACTCCGGCACGCTCCGCCCGCTTCCCGTGGCCAGGCTTTCTCCCTCCCGGATGGCGATCACGATCGCCGGCTTACCGTAATGTTCCACGAGTCGGGCAGCCACGATCCCGACCACCCCCGGATGCCAGCGCTTGTCCGCCACGACCAGAGCCGGATCGTTGCTATAGTGCTGGTCCACGAATTCCTTGGCCTGGTGGGTCGCCTGGCGTTCCAGAGCCTGGCGCTGGTCGTTCTGTTTCTCCAGGAACTGGGCATGAGTTTTGGCTGTGGTGTAGGATTGCGTGGTGAGCAGTTCGACGACCATACGAGCGCATCCGAGCCGCCCGGCGGCATTGAGCCGTGGTGCCAGACGATAACCCACATCCTCTGCCGTGAGCCTATCTCCGATCTGCAACTGGGCGGCTTCCATGAGAGCACTCAACCCCAGCGAGGGATGCTCCACGATCCTCCGCAAGCCGTGCCGGACGAAGAGGCGGTTCTCTCCCCGCAGCGGCACGGCATCCGCGACCATGCCCAGAGCTGCTAGACCGACCCCTTCCAGAAGGATGTTCCGCAAGTCGTGGGGCAACGATCCTTGCTTGGTTCCACTGGCGACTTGAGCGATAGCCCAGGCCAGCTTGAAGGCCACCCCAGCACCCGACAACTCGCCGCTGGGATAGTGTCCTTCCGGCCAGCGCGGGTGGACAATGACAGCCGCCGGCGGCAGAAGCGGACTGCCGCTCCCATCCACCTTCCACTGGTGATGGTCCGTAATGATGAGTTCCATGCCCAACTGTTGGGCCAATTCTGCTTCCGCAAGACTAGCTATGCCGCAATCAACGGTGATGACGACCTGCACCTGCCGTTGGTGCAATTCGCGCAAGCGCTCAGCGTTCAGACCATATCCTTCCGCCAGGCGGATCGGAATATGGTACTCCACGGAGGCTTGCAGATGTTGCAATAGGCGGAGCAGGATCGCCGTTCCGGTCACGCCATCCACGTCATAATCGCCGTAGATGCAAATCTTCCGCCGGGCCTGGATAGCGGAGACGATCCGCCGGGCCGCTTCCATGACCCCAGAGAGTCGATCCGGTGGTAAAAGGTCGGTCAGGCGGCCATAGAGAAATTGTTTGGCTTCCGGAGCACTGCGTATTCCCCGCTGCCATAAGAGCTGAGCCACCACTTCGGAAATCTGGGCTTCACGAGCTAAACGCCGCACTGCCAACGGTTCCGGTGCCGGTAGCAAATGCCAGACACGTTGGCGCTGGGACATAACTACTTCCTCCTTCCTCCTCTTGATCCTAACATGCGGCAGCATTCCTGTTCCATCTCCGCTGTAAGGCTGGGACGCTGGCCAACCGTCACATCTGTCAGAATCGTTCCTTTCCACCCCTGTCCCGGCTGAACAAGTCCCCATCAAACTCCGAGGTTGTAACGATGCGGTCGAGGTAGGGGTGCAATTGACTGGGATGCCGTCCTGCTCACCTTACTCTTTTGCCGGATCGCTTCCAGGCATGTTTCGCTTCCAGTTTGCCAGATCGATGCCTTCCTTTTCCCAAGCAGAATAGGACCGCTAGCAGCGAGAGAGCCGCAGATTGGGCCAGGTCCCTTTGCGGAGATGCGGGAATCTTCGCCGATGGAAGGGGAGAAGTTCGTCTGGGCCGCACGTGCCAGACCTCGGTATCCGATGTGTCCCATAGAAGGAGGAACACCCTTGTACAGCACGATTTTGTTACTGTCGTCGGCGATGGGCGCGGGCGGCGACGTCGTTCCCGCGGGTGGGTGGGGTTTGGGTCCCCGCGATGGCGCGGGTTGTCATGGTGCACCGGCTCCTCCGCCCCCCAGTTGTTGTGACACGCCCGCCCCCAGCTTGTTGGACCGCCTGCGTGCCAAATGGGCAGCCCGACAGCAGGATTGTTGCCCCTCGGCCCCCGCTCCTCAGGCTCAACCGGCCCCAACGGCGCCAGCCCCCGCTGCTACCCCCTGCTGCGATCCCTGTGCCCAACGGGTCAGCCTGCTGGACCGCATTCGCGCTCGCCTGGCTGCCCGCAAGCACAAAGACTGCTGCCAGCCCTGCCCTAGCGGTTGCGCCCCCGCGGGCGATCAAAAACCGCCTTCCGGTTCCACCCCGCCGAAGGAAATGCCTAAACCCAAAGAGAAAGTCGCCGCACCACCAGCGAGCAACTCCCACCCGCCGGGCATTGCCATCCCCGTCCCGCCTCCGATCAATTCTTCCAATGGCGGTACCCCCTACTGATCGCTGGCCCTGAGTAGATGCTCTCCCGTCCTCCCGCCCCTTTTCCGACCGGCACTCGCCGGTCGGTTTTCTTTCGATTGGGCTGGACGGGCAGCTTTTTCCTTTTCCTGAATAGTGAGAAACGGCGCCGCTGGCATTTCCTGGATAAATCCCCTTCTCCCCGCCGTCAGTCCGGCTTATGGTGACAGTGGTCCCGCCTTGCGATGAATTGATCGTCCCCAGAGAGTACCACGGATGTCTGCTGCCCAGGAAGGACCCGAATTGGCCCGTAAAATTGCCCGCCTGGTGGAAGAGAAAGGTTGGAATCAGGAGGATTTTGCCCGCATTGCCCGGCTCAACCGCCACACGGTCCGCCATATTCTCCGCGGGCAACTCAAGCGTCAACTCCGCAACGCCACCATTAGCCAGTGTGCGGAAGCTTTGGGCTTAACCGTCAGTGAGCTGCGGGACTTGCCCCTGGAGTGCCTGCTTGCGCGCATGCACGGCCAGCTTCCCCCCACATCTGAAGCTCTCCGCTTGCTCCGCGAACGCACTACACTCCCCGAACTGATTCAGTGGATCGATGAGCACCCCCAGCGCGCCGCAGCCTTCACCCTGGCGGAAGTCGAAGAATTACTTCTCGCTCAGGAACCCGGCGGCTATCTCGAACGCCTCGATGTAGATACCGCCATCACCTTGCTAGAACAACGTCGCCGGATCGTCCAGGCGTTGCGGCAGATCACCGACCCCGAATGTCTGGAGGCCGTCGAACGCTTGGTCGAAGTGCTTGCCAAACGAAGCCGGGAAAGTCTGGCATAATCCGACCCGACATGGAGAACCGGCGGGGCTTGCCTCGCGGTTGCCCCCCAATATCCTGCCTTGAAAGGATTTGGCTCCCCACAAAGTTCCCAAAAATTTCCCCTTTCGGGATTTTTTCGCTTGATCTTCTCATGATCGTCGGATACTCTGAAGTAGCAAGTGAGGCCAGATCATGTCGTAGGGTTATTGGCCTTGCTACTTTCCGTGTTCCAACCAGTGAGGTGTTACCATGAAGCGACGGACTTCCGTACGGGAGGCGTTCACCCTCATCGAGTTGTTGGTGGTGATCGCCATCATTGCCATCCTCGTGGGCCTGCTCTTACCCGCTATTCAGAAGGTGCGGGAAGCGGCGGCCCGCGCTAGCGCCCAGAACAACCTCAAGCAGATCGGCCTGGCCATGCACAACTACCACGATGCCCGCGGACGCATTCCTCACAATGGGATGAATACCACCCGGCCGGCGGACTGGTGCTGGGCCTACCACCTGCTCCCCTTTGTGGAACAGGAGGCCATGTTCAACCAGGCTGGTGGTGCGGGGCTCACACCTCTATCTCCTCCTGGAGGTGTCCCGGTGAAGACCTACCTCTGCCCTGCCCGTGGCCGCGGCGGCTTCTCCACAACAGGTGCTAATAGCCCCGGCTTCAATGGTCCATTCACGGATTACAAGATCAATTGGAACTCTTTCGGTGGTCCATACTCGAACGCCGACACTACCAATCCTTCGACGTCCGCTACCTTCCGGCTTACCATGAGCCAAATCACCTCTGCTCGCGGTACTAGCAACGTCATCTATGTTGGTCAGGGGTACTTGAACCCCAATGAATATCGCCGGACCCATGGTAGCAACTGGGAACAAGTTATTTATTCCGGGGGCTATGGCGGAACGGGACGTGGTGGCCTGGAAATCCTCAAGGACAATGTTAGCATCACTCAAGATAATCGCTGGGGTTCGCCGTTTGCCGGAGGTTGCCCGTTCCTCATGGTGGATGGCAGTGTCCGCATGGTGAACTATGCATTCAGCGGCTCGGTCAACTTCCAAGTTGCTTTGCAATGGAACAGCAACAACCCAGCGACTCTGAACGAGTGATATTTGGGAGAGGAAAGTTGCAGAGTTGCCTCACGCGACATATCACGGTAAACCCACAAAAAACAGTGCCAAGCCGGATGGTCGTTGATCTCAGGTCTCTCCCTGATCAACCACCTGTTGGCTGAGAGCGACCAAGCTGCTACGGACTCATACGAATGGCACCGAAGGGTACCCCTTCGGTGCTTTTCTGTTCCTCTATCTAGTATCGACTCCCAAAGCTAGCATATCCCGCCCATGAGGCTATATGATGGAAGCAAACCATCCCGTAGATGAGGAGCCAAGAGGATGAAGTGCCCCACGCTTGAGCGGCGCTATCTTTTGGGCTTGCTCCTGGTAGGGGGATGGGGATGGCTTCTCGGCACGGGGTGCAGCGGCAATGGAGGAGGGGAATCCACGCCGGCGGATTCCCAGCCCGCAGCCGAGGAGTGGTTTGCGGATGTCACCGAATCCTGGGGCGTGGACTTTGTCCACGATGCCGGGCCGACCGGCACGTATTTCATGCCACAATCGATGGGATCGGGGCTAGCCGTTCTCGACTGTGATGGGGACGGTCTGCTCGATTTGTACTGGCTGCAATTCGGCGGCCCGCAATCCTCATCCGTCAATCGCCTTTACCGCCAGGTGCAAGCGGGAAAGTTCGAGGATATCACCGCGGGTTCCGGCCTCGATGTCGCCGGTCACTGTCATGGGGTAGCGATTGGAGATGTCAACAACGATGGATTGCCGGATGTGCTGCTGACTTTCTATGGGAGTGTCCGTTTGTTTCTCAATCGTGGTCAGGGGCGATTTGAAGATGTGACCTCCGCCAGTGGCCTGCTCAACCCCCTTTGGGGGGCCTCTTGCGCTTTTCTCGACTACGATCGGGACGGCTGGCTGGATATAGTGGTGGTGAATTATCTAGACTACGATCCGAAGGTGGAATGCCGCTCACCCGAAGGAAAACTGGATTTTTGTGGTCCCAATGCGTTTCCACCCGTGTGTAGCAAGCTCTTCCGTCATCGGGGTCTGGCCGGAGGGGTGCCGCGGTATGAGGATGTGAGCCTGACGTCGGGTTTGGGGCGGCTCGCAGGTCCCGGCTTGGGAGTCACGGTGGCTGATTTCGATGGGGATGGCTGGCCGGATATTTTTGTGGCCAATGACGGCGCGCCAAACCGCTTATGGATGAATCAGCGGGATGGCACCTTCCGGGATGAAGCCGCCTCGCGGGGTGTAGCCCTGACGGTCATGGGAAAGGCCTATGCAGGCATGGGAGTGGCCATTGGCGATACGGACAACAATGGTTTGTTCGACATTTATGTGACCCATTTGGGCAGCGAAACCCACACGCTTTGGCGGCAGGGACCACGGGGATTGTTCCGCGATCAAACAGCCGCGGCGGGTCTTATGCAAAGTCAGTGGCGTGGCACGGGATTTGGCACCCTGATGGCGGACTTCAACAACGATGGCAGCCCGGATATCGCCCAGGTCAACGGCCGGGTTCATCGCGGCGGCCCGGCTCAGGATGCCCGCCTGGGTTTCTGGGAAACTTACGCGGAACGCAATCAGTTGTTCGCCAATGACGGGAAGGGCAAGTTTCGGGACATTTCCGAGGAGAACCCGGCATTTTGCGGCTATTGGAATGTGGGTCGCGGCCTGGTCGCTGCCGACTTGGACGGGGATGGAGGCGTCGATTTGATTGTCAATGCCATCGGTAGCCGTGCCCGCATTTTCCGTAATGTGTGCCCGCAGCGCGGACATTGGCTGGCGCTGCAAGTGGTCGATCCCAAGCTCAAACGTGAAGCATACGGTGCTGAGGTACGTGTCCGTGCGGGCGGGCGAGAATGGGTTCGTACTGTTCAGCCGGCAGAAAGTTATTTGAGCAGCAGTTCACCTTATCTCCATATCGGGCTAGGAACGGTAACCGCGGTGGATGCCGTCGAAGTCCGCTGGCCGGATGGACAGGGGGAAGTGGAACGATTCACGATTGGAGGTGTGGATCGTCGGGTCTGTTTACGCCGGGGAGAAGGAATGGCGGTCTCGTCCAGTCCCGGCCCTTCTCCGAGTCCTGGGAAGCAGCCATGAAAGCGCGGCACTTTTCCGAGGCTTCTGCGCCGCTGGCACCAGAATCACCCTCGGCCCTGCCAGCACCGCCGGCCCCTACTCCCTCTGCAAGCGGAAATACCGGTAAGCGTAAGCGAAGCCTGTACTGGCTGTTGGCCAGTGGTGCAATCGCCTTGGGAGTCGGGATCATTTGGACCGTTTGGTTCTTCTGGCCACCACCGCTGCCGGAACCGCCTGTGGTCGATAGTGAGGAAAGCGAAGTCCGCCGGGTGATTCAGGAGTATCATCAGAAGTTGTTACAGCAGCGCCGGCAAGCCTCGGCTTGGGGAGACTATGGCACGATCCTGTTGGCCCATCTGTTCGATCGGGAGGCGGAGGAATGTTTTGCGGTGGCAAGCCGCCTCGATCCGAACGATCCCCGGTGGTGTTACGCGCGGGCACTCATCGCCCTGAAGCGGCGGCCGCAGGAGGCAGTGGATTTGCTTCGGCAAGCGGTTGAGGCGAGCCGCAATCAGCCACAATACCAACTGGTTTGCGAGATGACACTGGCGGAGGCTCTTCTGGAGCGCGGCGAGTCCGAACAGGCAGCGGAGCTGTTCCGCAAATATCTGTCACCCCCGCCGGGGGAACCACGCGCCCGCTTCGGTCTGGCCCTGGCCGCTATAGCCTTGGGCCACACCGAGGAGGCATGGTCCCATCTGCAAGCTATACGTGAATACCCTTGCTGCCGCAAACAGGCCCATACCCATTTGGCGGCACTCGCGCGGATGAAGGGCGACCTGACCGCCGCACGCCAGTATGAATCGATCGCTTCCACAGCAGACCCTGACCCGCCCTGGCCTGACCCTTACCTGGATCACGTGGTCAGTCTACAAGTGGGGCGGCGCGGCCTGCAACGGCGTGCAGGGGTTTTGGAAAGAGATGGACGTTTCTTTGAAGCCGCCCAATTGTACCTCAAAGCTTTGCAAGATCAGAAGACGGTGGATGCTCTCCTGGGTGCCGCCGTCAATCTGGCCCGCTTGCATCAGCATAGCGAAGCCCTGAAATTGCTCCAGGAAGCTCGGGAATTGGATGCCCGCGATGCCCGCGTGCAATACACCTATGCGTTGGTTCTGTATGCCCATGCGGAAATCGTCCAATCCCACAACCCCGGCCATCCCCAACTGCGCGAATGGTTTCAGGAAGCTGCGCCGAAGCGGCACGCCTGGCGATCGAGCTGAGACCAGATCACGGCCATGCCTGCCTGTTCCGCGGTTTGGCCCTCCTGCAACTGGGACAGGCCCAAGAGGCTATCGCACCTTTACGCCAAGGGTTGGCCATCGAACCGGACAACTTCGAGCTGCATTTGGCCTTGGGGCAGGCCCTTGTCCGGTGCGGGCAATTTGCAGAGGCGGAAAAGGAGTTGCAGACGGCGGCCCAACTCCGCCCGATGGACCCACGGCCTTCCCTGGAGCTGCAACGCTTGCGTCAACGCTGACAGTTGATGCAGGGTGAAGGTGAGCGGGGATTGGAATAGCCCCTTGCTGTGGTTGCGGGCTAGGGGCGTAGTGGGGGGTGGGAACCGACAACAGGCATGCCAAATACCTGACCGGTGAGCATGAGCACAGCGGGATGCCGGACGTCCTCATTAGCCGGCATTGGTGCCCGCCGTTTTGAGGTCTTCCATAGCACGGGCCACGGCCAGGGGCAGGACTTTACGGATGCGGCGTCCGCGGCGAATTTCCGCCCAGTTCTTGAGGATGTACTCCGCCTGGCGGCTACCTGTGCGGGCAAAGTATTGGTGCAGCAAGGGGTGCATCCATTCGTAATCCACGTGGGAGCAATCGATGACTGTCACGCTCTTGCCGTGGAGCTTGGCCGGCACCTCGTTTTTGGGATCGTAAATGAACAGTTCGCCGCCGGTCATCCCGGAGCCGATCTCGTTTTCGACCGGTCCGAGAATGAGAACCCGCCCGCGGGTCATGTATTCGCAGGCATATTTGCCAGCGGCTTCGGCCACGATGGTCGCTCCGCTGTTGCGGATACCCAAGCGATGGCCCGCCCGGCCGCCGATGAAGATGGTGCCGCCCGTGGCACCATAGCCGACGTTGTTCCCGGCCACGCTCTGGATTTCGCCCCCATAGTCGCTGGCAGAATAATCTAGGGTCACTACCACCGTCCCACCGGAAATTCCCTTGGCCACGCCATCCTGGGCAAAGCCTCGCAGCTCCAAATCCAGACCATTGACGCACCAGGCGCCGAAACTTTGTCCGGCTTCCCCCTCAAAGCGCACGCGGATTTTGCGATGATTCGGCATTCCTTCCCGCCCGTAGAGCTGGGCGATTAGACCTGCCACTGTTGCCCCCACACTGCGGTCGGAATTGCGAATGCGGAAAACCAGATCGGCGTTCTGGGCCGTATCGATGGCATCATAAGCGGCATCGAGAATCTTCCGATTCAACCCCAGATCGATCTCCTTGACTCCGCTGGCAGGTGGCGGGTTCTGGGGATACTTCTCTTCTAACCGGCACAAAGCCATGTCCGGTTGTAGGAAGCGGGACAAATCGAGCAAGGCGGCACGGGGATGGCGCGTTTTCAGGTCGGTGCGGGGCACAAGCAGTTCGCACCGGCCGGTGATATCCGACAGTTGCCGGAAGCCCATCGCTGCGAGAATCTGGCGCACTTCTTGGGCCACGGCCAGCAGGTAGGCTTTCGTATGTTCCGGATGACCTTTGAAAATCTCCGGACTGCCTGTGATGCCGGTGGGGCAATTCGGAATGTGGCAACTTTTACAGACGATGCACCCTACGGAGACCATTAAAGCCTGGCCGAAGCTGAACTCGTCAGCGCCGAAGAGGGCGTATTTGATGATGTCGTAGCCGTTTTTGATACCGCCACCGACTCGCAGGCGGACCGTACGGCGCAAGCCATTGACCACCAGAGCCTGATGGGCCTCGGCCAGCCCCATTTCGCTGGGCAACCCAGCGTGTTCCTTGCTGGAGACCATCGCCGCTCCGGTGCCGCCGTCGATGCCGTCAATTTCGATGATGTCCGCACCGGCCTTGGCCACGCCCACGGCGATGGTGCCGATATTCTCCACGGCCACTAGCTTCACCGAGACTAAGACTCCCGGCTTGACGGCCTTCAAATCGTAAATGAGCTGAGCCAAGTCTTCGATGGAGTAGATATCATGATGGGGTGGCGGACTGATCAGGTCCGTGCCGGGCTTGGCGAAGCGGATTTCGGCAATTTCCGTGGTCACTTTCTTGCCCATCAACTGCCCGCCTTCTCCCGGCTTGGCCCCCTGAGCCATTTTGATCTGAATTTCTTCGGCATTGACGAGGTATTCCGCATCGACACCGAAACGGCCGCTCGCCACCTGACGGATTCGGCTACGGAAGCGGCTCCTGCGAATATCGCCACCGAGACAGTAGATTTCGGGATGCGCCAAGCGTTGTTCGCGGACCTTCTCCCAGAACGGTCCCCATGCTCGCTCCGGAATATCATTGCGCCAGCGAGCCTCTCCCCCTTCGCCGCTATTGCTGAAGGTGCCTAGTTCGTTGAGGGCAGCGGCAATCGTCATGTGGGAAGCACCGGTGAGGGCACCGTGGCTCATGGCAGCACCGCGGAAATGGCGGCGGATGATATCCTGTGCTGACTGGACCTCTTCCAGCGGCAGGGGGCGGGGCGCCTGAGCTACCGTGAACAGGTCGCGCAAGACGGTGGGAACCCGTGTATTGATCAACTCGGTGAACTTGGCATATTTGCTTTCGATCCGGTGAAAAACTTGGGGGTCGCACTCTGCCGGAGGGGCAGTATAGGCCATTTCGCCACCCCCAGCGTCCGGTTCCGGATGGGCTTCCTTGACGGCGTCGCGCAAAGCCATGCGCACTTTGGCATTGAAGGCGTGATAGTCCCGGTTGCGACCAAGCACCGTCATCTTTTCGGCTTGTTGCACCCGCCATTGGGCATCTTCCACCAGTTCGGCCAAGCCGATTCCGCCCAATCGGCTGGGAAAATCCCCCAGGAACTCCATCAGTTCGGGACCAAAGCCCACTGCTTCAAATAGCTGTGCCCCGCGATACCCTTCGATGGTGGTGATCCCCATCTTCGAGATCACCTTCTTGATGGTGTCTTCCAGAGCAATGAAGAGGTTCTCCAAAGCCTCGCGCGGCTCAAGACGCAGCTCGTTCTTGGAATCGGGGTCCTTAAAGATCAAGCCATCCTTGACCAACCGGAGCATGAGATATGGATGGACCGCATCGGCTCCGAAAGCGACCAAGCAGCAAACGTCATGCCCTTCCTGAATGTCACCTGCTTGGACGATCAGGCTACAGCGCTGCCGCAATCCTTGGCGGCAGAGGTATTGATGGACAGCTCCCAGGGCCAGCAAAGAAGGAATGGGGTAGATGCCGCGTTTGCAGGCTTCCTTGTCGGAGATGCAAAGCACGTGGTAGCCGTCATGGATGGCCTTCTCAGCGGAGCTTTGTAACGCGATCAGACTGGCGCGGAGGGCTTCGACGCCGCCGGACAAGGGGAAGGTGGCATCCAACAACTTGAACCCCAGCACCTCGTTCTGCCGGATTTCTTCGATGATGGCGTCGGAGATCACCGGCGAAGACAACTCCATCTGGCGGATAGGGAGTTCGTCGCCATTAGCCCCCTGACCGCCGCAACGGGGAGCACGTCCAATGTAGGTCGTCAGCGACATGGCTCCGCCTTCGCGATATGGGTCGATCGGGGGATTGGTCACTTCCGCAAAAGTTTGCTGTAAATACTTGAACAAGGTCGGATGGTGCTGGCTGAAGATAGTCAACACGCGGTCATGGCCCATAGAGCTGAGCGGCTCCTTTTTGAGCTTGGCCATTTCTTTGACGAAGACGGCCCGATCGAAGTCCCAACCCGCCGCTTGCAGCAGATGATCTAACGTCCAGTTGCGGTCAGCCAAGGCGGCCTCAATCAGGTCCTCCGTTTGCCGGGTGTAGTCAAAGCCTTCCGGAATGATAATCTGGCGGCGGTTGAGTTCGTGCAGATCGCCCAACTCGGCTTTCGCCTCGGCGACGACCCGCGCAAGGATTTGGTGGCTATCTAGGCGTTCTCCGCTGGTAGTATCCAGGGCAATCATCTGTCCTGGCTGCAATTGGCCACTGGCGACGATGGTGGTGGGATCGAGGCCGAACACCCCCGATTCGCTCCCGATGTACAACCAGCCGCGGCGATCGGAACACCAGCGGACAGGTCGCAGTCCCATCCGATCCACAAGGCCGACCAGGATACGGCCATCGGTGCCGATGATTCCTGCGGGTCCGTCCCAAGCCGCCAGGGAACCCAAGGTTCGCCGATAGTAGGTGAACAGATCAAAAGCATCTGGTCCCCAAACGTCAGCCTCTGTGTCCCAAACGGGCGGAATAGACACGCGGAGCGCCCGTAGCAAGCTCCAGTTTTGCTCCAATACCAGGTATTCCAGCCATTCGTCGAGACTGGCGGAGTCGCTCATTTTCGGCGAGAGCAACTCCCCCCCTGGAATGGGAGGTTGTAAACTGCGGGCGAAGGCAGAAACAGCATTGCGATTGGTGCGGATTGTGTTGATTTCCCCGTTGTGACAGGTCATGCGAAAAGGTTGAGCCAGCGTCCAATTCGGGAACGTATTGGTGCTGTAACGCCGGTGGAAGATGGCAATACCAGTTTCAAAGTTCGGTTGGGTTAGGTCCGGGTAGTACTCGGCCAATTGGGGGCTTCGAAGTAGTCCTTTGTAACTGATCAGGCGGGTGGAAAAGGAAGGGATGTAGACCTGAAGCCCCTCCTCGGCCAAGCGGGCACGCAAAGCCAAACGGGCGCGATAGAGCCGGCGCTCAGCCTCGGCCTCGTGGGGGACGTTGACCCGATACAGCCATTGCTCAATGCTCGCCGGCCGCGTCGAGCGGGCACGTGCCGAGAGCACATCGTCACACGTGGGAACGGGCCGAACGCCTAAAAGCGGAAAGCTCTCAGCCGGGATGCATTCGCGGATCAACTGCCGGACGCGATCCTGGCGAACCGGGTCGCTTTCCATCAGAAAGATCACGCCGACAGCTAAGAGATCTTCCGGCTTGAGATAACGCGCGCCATCCAAGCGAAGCCGACGGGCTTCCTCCTTGAAAAACGCTTGCGGAATGACAGCAGTTAGACCTGCTCCATCTCCCGTGTCTCCGCAGACACCGCCCCGGTGCTCCATGCAGGCCAATGCCGTCAGGGCCTTGCGGACCACCTCGTGGCTCGGCTTACCATCTTTGGCAGCCACTCCGCCAATCCCGCAGGCATCCCGACCCACTTCATCGGTGTACAGCAAATGGCCCTCACGTACACGCTGCCAACCATAGGCATCCACGGAGATCGCCTCCTCAGAAAAACCCTGCCGTCGCGACGTTCTGTCTCGCAACTCCGGACGGAACACCAACACATCGAATAGTCTAGTGTATTCCGGCCCCGACTCGGCTGGCAATCAATACTTGGGTATTTCCGATGAAGTGCCCCTCATAACCGCTCAGGATTTTAGCGGCTGTAATCAACAAAAAACCTCATCGTGGGGGAAGAACCAGGCAAAATGGAAGACTCTCTATTTGACCCGAGCCAAGCCAAGGAAACACTCCCGCCTCGCTGAACGTGATCAGTCTTCCAATGCTCGCACTACCTTGACCAGAACCCTACCTCAGTCACACCCCAGCTAGCAACCCCTTACTGAGCAAAGGGATGAGAAATTTCACTGCCATCTTGAATGTTTCGGAGACATCGGGTACAACAAATAGCACTCGGTGACCGGTAACTAGCAACTGGGGCTGGATGTTCCGACAACAGGAAGTGAGGACTTCCTGTGACATATGGGGGATGATTCACGCAGGCCGTCACTGGAGTTTTTCACTGTACGCCATCCCCACTAGAGCCCAAAGCCAGTTCCGGTAACAGCCGACTCGCAGAGTCAATGGTGTTGTCCCCATCTAACCCTTTTTCCAGAAAGGAACCTCCGCCATGATGGACTTCCTCAGCCGAACCGAAGTCATGATCGGTATGGTTATCGCATTGGTCGTTCTCATCGGCGTGATGATCTTCCTGCGCATGAAACCCCGTGATGACGACTAAGGCTTCGGTCGGATTCCGCCACATTCCCTTTCATCACAGGGAGATACTGACACTCCCGCGAAAAAGGTGCTTTCGGCTTCCAGTCGTGGTGGAATAGACCTTATCACGGCTGGAGGAGTGGTAGTTTTTGGTATTGGCCGGTCTAGCCGATCGTCACGAACACGGAAAAAACCACCCAAACTCTGGACCTGGATAATGTGCAGACTTCCGCCGAAGGAAGCGCGGGGAATTCCGTGGAAATGCAGAGTTCACCTCTGGGCAGGCCGCTGATTGGAGCAAGGAGAAAAAATTTTTAGAGATAGAGACTGCCGTATTTGTATCGGATTGCAGAGGGTGCAACCAAATTCTCTGGGAGTTCCCTGCCGGGCAGCTCTGCTAGTCTGGGGAAACACCTCGCGGGTTCAGCCCCCACCCCCAGAAAATCTGGTTACACCCGGTTGCAGATAGAAGTTAGTATCGAGTTGCAGATAGAACAGTTTGGAGGATAGATTTCGCCTGTTCCTCGTTGAGGTCTCCCAAGGTGGGGAAGTGCCACGGGGGGGCTAGGTGTTTCAAGCGTCGATAAACTACCACTGTGGCGGCATCCTTGTCCTGGACGCCCCAAGCTGTGAGGTTTTTGGAAGTGAGGGGAGCTAAACCCACGGGAATGTTGGCGATTTTCATCGCCTGAATCCAATCCTTGATTTCTTGCACGTAGCGATCGCGGTTTTCGTCATCCGGGTATTCCTTATCCGCCGTCACAGCGATTTCCGTGCCACTGTCGTCCGTGAATTTGACCGCTTTCTCCCCCGCTTCAGTCCGCAGGAAGAGAATCAGACCATTCAATTTATCAGCGCGGTACTTAGGCATGACAGCATCGAGATCACGGATCAGCTTGCCCACCGGGGTGTCCGCGGTGATCTGTTTGGGATCCGCTCGTAGGAAGAGGATGAATACCGGAGACAAGCCGTATTCACAAACGTAGCAATGAATTTTCCCCGATCGATCACGCGGATCCCGTTGCATTTTGCCGTCTACGGTTTGCGGGGGGAATCGCCCGTCTTGGACGATGAAAGCTCGGAGAGTAGATGGGACCATTTGGGCAGAGGCGGGGGGTGTTTTGGGCTGCGTCCGGCCATCGGGATGGAAAGCTAAAAAAGTCAATCCGCTAAGAACACCACAGATGACGGCAATCCCGCGCATAGTCGTCTCCGGTTATAATGGAGTCTGAAGTGGGACTCCCGATACTACGGCTTATAGATGGGGTCGCCGAATATAGATCCCAGTGATGGGCGGATCCCATTAAAGACCCCGTGGCAGACGATCCCCTTTGCTTTCACATTGGCAGTTGCCGTTGTGGGTGTCAAGGGAAACTAGGATTTGCCGGCTCGCTGCGGGGAAGTCGGGACGTGGCAGGACCGTCAGGTTGAGTCCGATCCTACCCAAAGGAGGAGGGGAGTTGATGCCTTTGCGAGACGATCAGTCCGTCCAGAAGCCGGCTGTGCGCGATAGTTGAGTTTTGAGTCGGCTGACGCTGTGAGAAGTGATAGCATCTATTAGACTACTTTCAGGTTATCCGAATCCATCTTGTAATCCGCACTGATCGAGGTTACCAGACATGGCAGTACAAGTCGTCTGTCCCGATTGCCAGGCTCGATTGCGATTGAGTGAGCCGCCGGAAGCGGGCATGGAAATTGGATGCCCACGTTGTGGCGGGAGTTTCACTTGGTCGGGTGAAAGAAGGGTTCGTTCGGCGGAGGAGGACGGAACAGGCCGTGGGCGTAGCTCCCGCGATGGAGCAGCGTCGGGCGCTGCTACGGCAACCCGACCCAAAAAGAAGGACAAGCCGCGTAAGATCAAACTGAAAAAGCGTAAAACCAACCCTGCCTTGCTCTGGGGGGCAGTCGGGGGCGGTTTGGTATTCGTTCTCGTCCTGGCCGGCTTGCTTTACTGGTTTTTCAGCCGCAAGAGTGTCGCCCAAGAAATGATCGCTTATCTTCCGGCGGCTTGCGATGAAATCAGCGGCATCAATGTCGGGCACCTGAGCCGTTATCCCAAGTTCTATGAGGCCTGCGAACAGGTTATGACGAATTACGGCTTCCGCAAGGCGATGGAGGCCTTTGCGAAGGTGACGGGACAAAAGGCAACCGACGTCGTGGACTATGTGGTCCAAGGCTACGGCAAGCAAGGGGGCCGAACATTGGAGGCGACGGTGCTCCGGACGAAAGCGGAATTCGATGTCGGACTACTGGCCAAGATGCCCGGAGCCCAGAAGTACACTGCCGAAGGAGTCGATTATTACACGATCCAAGATCCCGGTCTGCGCTATCCGGGAATTCGAGTGTTTGCCCCGACCAATCGGCTCGTTGTGTTCACCCGCGGCGACATGGGTGAAGACGTTTTTCGGGCCATGATCCAAGGACACAAAGGGAGTGAGGCAAATACAGCGTTTAGACGGGGTGGTCCACTGGCTCAGCAAACGGTGAGAGGCACAGTCTGGCGCTTTGTGCTCTACGACAGCGGTGTCATTGCCCGGATGCAACCGCCGCCGAAACGGGATGGCGCCGCCATCGGCGGAACCAATGACGAAGACGACCTCAAGCGGGAGATCGCTGAGATACTCAGCGGAGCAAAAGGTTACGGGATCAAAGCCAGCGTCGGTTCGCGAGATGTGCGGGGGGAATGGCTGGTTTGGTATAACGACAGCGAAAAGGCCGTCCAATTACGGGATAAATGGCGGAATCTAGGCTGGGTGCGAGACGATGAGCAAAGCCCGCCGCGCTGGTGGAAGGCCTTGGCCAACAAGTCAGGGGGCGGCAACACAGCACCGAATGTGCTCAAAGATAATCTTTCCTTCCGGGCTAGTTCCGGAGTGTTTATTGTACGCTCGGCGATGGAAGTGAAACTTTTGCAGAATGGCATCGGTTCGCTTGTGAGCACATTCACCGGGGAAGGGAGCGGTGGCTTCATGCCGCCTGGTATGCCGGGAGGAGGGATGCCTCCTGGGGGTATTCCGCCGGGGGGAGCCGGCGGTCCCGGCGGGCGACGGCGCCGCCACCTGCGGACTGGCAGCCCACAGCAGCGGATAACAACCTGTTAGGCGACGCCCGTGGATGAGAGGCATTCTGGCCTTCTCTGCGAAGCGGTGACTACAATGCGGTTGTGAGCGATATCCGAATTGTGCCCGGCCCGGCTGGTCCCGCCGATTGGCCGCCCCCGGAAGCCTGCCGTCAGCCCATCGCCCTCCTGATCAGCGGTGGGATCGACAGTGCGGTCATGCTGGCGGATGCCGCCCGGCGCTTCCCGCGCGTCTATCCTTTGTACATTCGCACGGGACTGATTTGGGAAGAGGCCGAATTGGCCCATCTCCGCCGCTACTTGCAAGCCATAGAGTCCCTGCAAACTATTCAGCCGCTTGTGATTCTGGACCAGCCGGTGGGCGATCTTTATGGCGATCATTGGAGTCGTAGCGGTCAAGGAGTCCCGGCGGCAGGGACGCCCGATGAGGACGTGTACCTTCCGGGCCGCAATGTGTTACTGCTATCCAAGGCCTTGCTTTGGTGCCATCTGCACCACGTGTCCCTGTTGGCTTTGGCTCCGCTGGCCGCCAATCCTTTCCCGGACGCCACCCCGGCCTTTTTTGCTGCCATGGCGGCTGTGGTGGGTCAAGCCGTCCGCGACCGCTTCACGATTGTGCGGCCCTATGCCCATTGGCACAAGCCCGAGGTGATCCGCCTGGGACAGGAACTCCCCTTGCATCTGACCTTTTCATGCATTCAGCCGGTGGCGAATGGGCGTCACTGCGGTCGCTGTAGCAAGTGCTACGAACGAGCTGTTGCCTTCCGCGCCGCAAGGCTGCCGGATCCCACAGACTATGACCAGCCGGTTCTCTTGCCCCCGGATGGAGAGTGTGGTCATGTTTCGCGTCAGCCGTGAAATCCATTTTTGCTATGGCCACCGGCTGCTCCATTATGCCGGCAAGTGCCGCCATCTACATGGCCACAATGGCAAAGCGGTTATTACCTTGGAAACCCGCGATCTCGATGCCCGGGGCATGGTCGTGGATTTCACTGACATCAAACAGATGCTCGGACGGTGGATCGACGAAACCCTCGATCATAAGATGCTCCTGCACCGGGACGATCCGATCATTCCGGAATTGCGACGGCTGGGGGAACCTTTTATCACTTTGGAATGCAACCCCACCGCGGAGAACATCGCCCGCCTGATTTATGAACAAGCCCGCGCTTTCGGACTGCCCGTCGTCGAAGTCACACTGTGGGAGACCGAATCCTCCTATGCCACCTACCGTCCACCGGCGGGTGGTGATAAGTGTTAAGGCTTGCCGCGCTAGGATGCCGTTTCCTGAACTGATCCCCGGATCGACATCGGCCCCCCGTACTCGCCCGGATCGCTGGCCTAGACTGTTGACAATATGGCGATTCTGCCTTAGGCTCGCTAACACCGCCGTTTAGCCGGAAGATATGGGTGCCTGATACCCTGCCATCAGCCCAGCAGGTACTGCCGTAACACACAGACCGGCTAGCGTATTCCAAGGATTCCACCCGCCGGACCAAACAATCGGAGGCTCCTCATGACGGCATCTCTATCCCGACGCCAAATGCTAGCAGCGGTTGTGACACCGGTACTGCTTCCTCCGTCACGAGTGCCGGCATCGGAACAGGTACCAAAAGATGCTCAAGCGGCAGACCTCCTCCGGCTATTCCAGGGCATGATTCGCTCTCCGGATTATCGCCATGGCCCCCTCAAGACGCTCAACGATGAGTTTCCCTTTTTCGTCCCGCGGGATCGTGAAAGTTGGGAAACCCGCCGGCGTCAACTCCGGGAGCAATTGCTCGTGGCACTGGGATTGTGGCCGATGCCGGAAAAGCCGCCTCTGCATCCGGTGATCCACGGCCGGATTGTCCGCAAAGGTTACACCATCGAAAAGGTTTATTTCGCTTCCTGGCCCGGCCATTACGTCTGTGGGAACTTGTATCGCCCGCAGCCCAAGGGAGAAGGAGTGGCAGGGAACAAGGGAGAGGTTCGGTACCCTGGCGTGCTCTTTGCCCATGGGCACTGGGCCAATGGCCGCTTTCACGATGCTGGAGAGAAGGCAGGCCGCGCGAGTGTAGCCTCTGGCGGGGAGCCAGACCTGGAACGTGGCCGCTTCTTCATGCAAGCACTGCCGGCCACACTGGCTCGACTCGGTTTTGTCGTTTTCCATTACGACATGGTCGGCTATGCGGACAGCACCGCGATTGCCCACACTCAAGGCTTCCGCGATGCCGAGGCAGAATTACGCCTGCAATCCTTCATGGGGTTGCAAACCTGGAATAGCATTCGGGCGTTAGATTTTCTCGCCAGTCTTCCTGATGTCGACCCTCAACGTTTGGGAATGACAGGGGCATCCGGCGGAGGCACGCAAACCTTCATCTTAGCCGCCATCGATGACCGCCTACGTGCGGCCTTTCCCGCTGTAATGGTTTCTACCAGTATGCAAGGCGGATGTGTATGTGAAAATGCCTCTCATCTGCGAGTCGGCACAGGAAATGTCGAAATCGCTGCTCTTTTTGCGCCCAAGCCCATGGCCTTCAGTGCGGCTAACGACTGGACGCGCGAGTTCCTCAAACGGGGTTATCCCCAACTGCAACAACTCTACGCTCTGTACGCTGCCGAAGACAAGGTCCAAGCACGCGCTTGGCTGGAGTACGGCCACCAGTACAACGTGCATGCCCGGCAGATGATGTATGCCTGGTTCCTTAAACATCTGCAAGGCCGGGACGCCCACATCGAAGAACCGCCTTTTGAACCTGTTCCTCCCAAGGAACTGTCTGTTTTCGATGCCGATCATCCCCGTCCTAAAGACGAACGGGATGCCAAAAGCTTGAGGGAGTACCTCACGCAGCAGAGCGAAAAGCGCAGGTCCCAGTGGCTTCCCAGCGATTCCCAACGTTTGCGGACGTTTCGTCGGATCGTCGGGACGGCCTTGCGTGTCATGATCCATAGCCAACTGCCACAGCAAGTCGTTCCGCGCAACGTCCCCGGGCTGGAGCTACCCCGAACAGTCACGATAGTAGACCAGGCGGTGCAATTGCATCTAATCGGCCGGGATCAAGAGCGAGACGCCTTGCCGGTCGCTCTGTGTAGCCCGTCTAAAGGAGGGGAGAACCGTTGCATTGTGTGGCTCCACCCCCAAGGTAAGGCGAGCCTGGTAGTGGATGGCCAATTGCACCCCGCCCTCCGCCTACTTCTAGCGGCTGACTGCACAGTGCTGGCTCCTGACCTCCTCGGAAGCGGAGACAATGCTCTGCCCAAACCCTTCCAGGTCAACAAGGACTATGCCGGCTATACCTACGGCTACAATCGCACTTTCCTAGCTCAGCAGGTGCACGATGCTCTCACGGTCATAGCCTGGTGCCACCAACTTCATAAAGGAACCGTGGTCCATCTGGTGGGGTGGGAGAGTTGCGGTTTGGTAGCCCTACTGGCCAAGGCCATGGCGAGGGAAACCGTGGGCCGGACAGCGGCGGACTTGCAACAGTTCTCGTTTCATACAATCACAGATGTTGCGGATCCCCGGATGTTGCCAGGGGCCGTCAAATATGGCGACGTTCCCGCTTTTGCCGCCTTGTGCGCACCGGACCCCCTGCTCGTGTACAATCACCGCGAACTAGCCCGCGATCCCTGGCCGGAAAACGCTTATCGAACCGCTCATGCGTCGCACCAGTTGCATCGGCTAGCGGGGCCTCTCCCAGCGCATGAGGTTGTCCGCTGGCTCTTGCAAGGGAGTTGATCACCCCATCAGGAAGATGGCATTGCCGAGGGTAAGCCGTGATCGCGGAGTGAAGGAGATTCCCCAGCGCGGCTAGCTCATACGCTGGAGGGCGAGAACATCATGGGACGGTGGCTAACAGGTGGTCTCATAACACTCGCGGGTTTAGTGTGGGGAAGCAGTTGCTTTTACATCGTGGAACCGACCGAGTACGTCCTGGTGACACGGTTTGGCCAGTTACGGGTCGTGCGGGATGGAGGTCAGGAAGCTGGGCTGCATCTGAAGGCACCTTGGCCGGTGGATGCTGTGCAACGGCTGGACCGCCGGCTGCAAGTGTTCGATCTACCCGCCGTGGAGTCCCTCACGCGGGACCCTCTTAGTGGAGCTGTGGATACCACCCTGACGGTCGAGGCATTTGTAGCCTGGCGCATTCCAGATGCCGCCGCCGCGGACCGTTTCTTCCGCACCCTGCGGACGCCGGAACAGGCACGCAATGTGCTGGCGCCATTGCTCAATGGCCGATTAGCCGCCGCCATTAGCGCTGTACCAATGCAGGAATGGATTGGCGTGGTCGATACGCAAACCGCCGCCGCTGCTCTGATCGGCTGGCCGGCCACTATCCCTGGGACAGAGAGATTGGCTCAACAGGATCTCCAAGTCATGGATCGGCGGAGTGAACGGTTGCGCCAGCGCTGGCTTCAGGCGGATGGCCAAGACCTAACCCAACAGGTGTTGCAAACCTACGGGGTCGAGTTGCTCGATGTCCGACTGCGGCGATACTACTATCCAGAAGCGGTGCGCAGCAGCATTGCCGAACGTATTCGCAGCGAGCGGGCACGAAAAGCTGCCGATTACGAAACGCAGGGTCGGCAACAGGCATCAGCCATCATCGCCGAAGCGGAACGTCAAGCCCGTACCATCGAAAGCCAAGCCCAAGCTCGCAAAACCCTCATCGAAACTCAGGCCCAAGCCGAGGCCGCCCGCCTCCGCGCTCAAGCCTATGCGCACGACCCCGATTTCTACCTGTTCCTGGAGAATCTCCGCGCCTTCCAATCCGCTCTCTCCCAAACCCGTGATCTGCTGCTGTTAAGCACCCGGCATCCTTTGCTCCGGCCACTGGCGGGACCTCCACAAACCTCCCGGTCTAATGACATGGGCACTCCCCCTCCATCCCCGATGATACCCCAGGACCGGAAATGAATTCCACGTGTGCTTCTGGAGACCTACACGGCCATGCTCTCGCTCCGCTTTCTCCTCCTGGCAGCCGTGGTGTTGTGGCTGGGCAGTGGGATTACCATCATTCGTCCCGGTGAACGAGCTGTAGTGCAACGCTTCGGCGCTATCGTCGCACACCCCTATCCCGGCCTATGGCTCGGCTTGCCATGGGGAATCGACCGTGTGGAGCGTTTCTCCGTTCAGGTGGTTCGCCAGATTGCAGTCGGCTATGATCCCGCGCGCGATGAACCCTTTCTCGGTCAGTTCCTCACTGCAGACCAAAATCTGGTCCAGCTCCAACTGGCTGTCCATTATGTGATCGGCGAAAGCGATAGAGAACTGGATGCCTACCTGGCTCAGCGCACGCAAGTGGAGGGAGTTTTGGAGCGACTGTGCGAAGCTGCAGTTGCGGAATGGGTTAGCACCCACAATGTGGACGAGGTCTTACTGACAGGAAATGCCGCCTTGCCGATTTGGACCCACCAACGCTTGCAACAGCATTTGCCGGCCTATCAGCTCGGCATCCACATTCAGCAGATACATGTCGTCTGGCTGACACCGCCGGAAGAGGTGCGTCCTGCCTTCGCTGCTGTGACGCAGGCTCAGACCGCCATCGGCATGCAACTTTTGAAAGCTCAGCAACAAGCCGAACAGCGCCAGCGCCAGGCGCGAGCATTAGCCTACCGGCTGGATCAGCAGGCGGAGGCTTTTCGCCAGAGCCTCCTCCAGCAAACCGGTGCCGAGATCGAACAGTTCCAAACACTGCAACAGGCTCTCGGCCGCTCTCCGGACCAACTCGTTCTGTTCTGGTGGCAGGAAATGCAGCGGTGTCTCACGGACCTGAAAATCCGCGGGGGACGCGTTGAACCGATCGACGCTCAAGCCCATCCGCAGGGCTTGGACCTGACACATCTCCTGCGCCTGCGAGACAACCCAAGCCGATGAAAGTCTTGTGCCTTCCTCTGCTTTCAGGTATTCCCTCCACTGTTCCTGGAGTGATGATCCAGATATGACTGTGACGACATCCCTTTGGCGGTCGCCGATGCCGGTGAGCGCTGAGGAACTTTCCGATTGGCATGACCGTCCAGGCGCCTTGCAGCGCTTACTGCCACCCTGGGAACGCGTGCAGATTTTGAATATCCAAGGCCGACTGTCCACAGGACAGCAGCGGGTTGTCTTTCGCTTGGTTCTGGGGGGGATAGTCCCCATCCGCTGGGAAGCGGAAGCTTCTAACTATCAACGCGGTCAAGGATTTGTGGATGTGCAGCTTCGCGGCCCTTTTGCCGAGTGGAGGCACGTCCATCGTTTCATCCCTCAAGACGAAGAACGGGCGCTGCTCCAGGATGAAGTCAGCTTTCGCTTGCCGGGCGGTTTTCTACTCCGTGGTCTCGCCAATCGAACAGTAAGGAAGCGTCTGGATCGTATATTCCGCTATCGTCATCAGGTGACAGCGTCGGACCTTCACCGCCATCGGAAGTATCGCCATCTGCCACGGCAGCGGATTGCCATCACGGGTTCCCGCGGGTTGATTGGTTCTGCGTTAGTTCCTTTTTTGACAGCGGGAGGTCATGAGGTCATCCGGTTATTGAGCCGTCCCGCGACACCAGCTTATGACGACGGTACTCTCTGGCACGTGTGGCCCGCAGAGGAACCAGCGCCAAACGCCCAACTGACCCAAGTTGATGCCGTCATTCATCTGGCGGGCGAGAATATCGCTATTGGGCGGTGGAATGCGCAAAAGAAGCAGCGGATCCGCGAGAGCCGCGTGGGGCCGACGCGCCGTCTGGCGGAAGCCCTCGCCGCTCTCCCATCGGGTCAACGTCCGCATACGTTACTCTGTGCCTCCGCTGTGGGCTTTTATGGCCATAGGGGAGAGGAGGAGTTGTTGGAAGACTCGCCCGCTGGCGAGGGCTTTTTCCCGGAGGTTTGCCAGCAATGGGAGGCGGCCACGGAGCCGGCCCGACAGGCCGGTATCCGTACCGTGCACTTACGCTTCGGCGCTGTGCTCAGTCCACGAGGTGGAGCACTGGCCAAACAACTGCCTGCCTTTCGCTGGGGGTTGGGCGCAGTGCTGGGCAGTGGCCAGCAATGGTTCTCCTGGATCAGTATCGAAGATGCTATCGCTGCCATCTATCACTGCCTGATGGAGCCGTCCATTCAAGGTCCAGTTAACATCGTCGCTCCTGAGCCTGTGCCGCAGCGCACCTTCGCTAAGACGTTGGGCCGAGTGCTGCGCCGACCCGCCTGTGCGTGGTTACCGGCACCCGTTGTACGCTGCCTTTTCGGGGAATTGGCTGACCACGCTCTGCTGGTGAGTACCCGGGCGCGGCCTGGAAAACTCCTCGCTACCGGCTTTACCTTTGACTATCCCGATCTAGAGAGTGCGCTGCGATTCCTGCTGGGACGCTGATTCCACCCCGCAGTATTCCCCTGACTTGTGGCAACAAGTAATTCCTAGGCATAGAGGGATAGCTCAGATGATGGGATGGGGAGAAAAGGACGGAACCGGCGCGGTTCTGTACACCACCTTGAGATAACGATTCTGCGCTATCTGGCTGATTGCATCACCCCATGTGGCCCACTGGAACATTCTGCATCTATGACCCTGTTCCGCCGCTATCTGGTTGTGTATTCCCTGATGCTATGGCAGGGGGGATTTGTGTTTTACAGTGCGATCGTGGTGCCTGTCGGAACAGCCACCTTGGGGTCTGCCGCTGCACAGGGTGCCATTACGGCACGGGTGGTGGAGGCTTTGCATCTCCTGGGTGTTGTTTCTTTGGCACTGCTGCTCTGGGATATGCTCGCAGGCGAGGACCCCATCCTCTCCCGCCGCTTAGCCCGCTGGATCGGCTGGCTGATCGCAGCAATCTCCCACGGCCTGCTACTCTACTTCCATTTTCTGCTACTCAATTTTATGGACCCTCAGCGCCGCTATGTTGTCATCCATCCTCCCTTTTATCCCATACATCAATTATATTTATGGACATCCACAATTCAATGGATAGTCATATCTGTCTGGCTATTTCTGACCATTATGGCTTGGAAATATGTTGAAGACCGAAAAGCATGATCGTGTTGATAGTGATGAGGAGGGCATCGCTATGAAGTTTCCCCAATTGTACTGGCTTGTGGGAGCGGTGTTGTGGGTCTGCACATGTCCGCTACTCGCGTCAGAAAAGCCGAATTTCGTCCTCATCACCTGCGAGGATATATCCCCGCATTTGGGTTGCTACGGTGATCCAGATGCTATCACGCCACATTTGGACCGCCTGGCTTCTCAGGGGGTGCGTTTTACCCAGGCATTCACTCATGCTCCCGTTTGTGCACCGTCTCGATCAGGCATCATTACTGGTATGTATCCTACAACATTAGGAACGCATCATATGCGATCCAAATTGGTAAAAACACCTCCGTTGTTTACGGATTATCTCCGCAAAGCAGGCTACCAAGTCGTTTGGCCTCCCGCCGCCGGCGGTATCGGCAAGACAGATTTCAACTTTGACGTTCCGAAAGGTTGGGTCGACCTGCGGGTGGATTGGACGGCCAAGCCTGAGGTGTTGCGCCCTCCCTTTTTCGCCATCTACAACATCACGGTGACACATGAAAGTCAGGTCCGCGCCTCTCGCTATCAGTATGTCCGTAATACAGCACGGCTAACTCCTCAGCAGCGTCACGATCCGAACAAAGTGCGAATACCGCCATACTATCCGGATACTTGGGCGGTACGGGATTGCATGGCAGTTTATCATGATAATATCACTGCAATGGATTATATTGTCGGCGATATACTTAAACTGCTGGATGAGAAATGTCTCAGTCAGAATACCATAGTGATATTCTACAGTGATCACGGAGCGGGTCTGCCGCGTGCGAAGCGCTGGCCATACGACAGCGGCCTGCGGGTTCCCCTGATTGTTCGCTGGCCAGGAGTCATTCCTGCCGGCAGTGTGCGTGACGATCTGGTTGCTTTACTCGACCTGGCGCCTACACTATTGGCCCTAGCGGGAGTCGATATCCCCACCCACATGCAAGGCCGGGTGTTCCTCGGTCCCAAGACACAATCGCCGCCAGAGTTCCTCTTTGCAGCCCGCGATCGCATGGATGAGGCCTATGATCGCATCCGTTCTGTTCGCGACAAGAGGTACCGCTACATCCGTAATTTTCATCCCGATTTGCCTTACATGCAATATATCAATTATATGGATGAAATGCCTATAATGCGCGATTGGCGCCGTCTGGCCTTTGAAGGACGTCTCAATGCAACTCAAAAACTCTTTATGGCTCGTACTAAACCCCAGGAGGAATTATACGATATCAGCAATGATCCCTACGAAATTAAGAACCTGGCCCAATCTCCAGAACATCAGGAGGTTGTGCGGCGGATGCGGGAAGCACTGGAACGCTGGATTCGGGAGACAAAAGACCTGGGGGAGATTCCGGAGGCGGAGTTGATCCGCCGCGGAATCGTGCACGATGTGCTCAGCCAAGAGTACGAAGCCCGACGGAAATTGCATCCTCGGACCCCGCCGGTTCCTCCCGAGGATTAGGAACCAAGGTAGCGGAGTTCAACCCTCCCGCCAACGGCGCAGCAGGTTGTGGGTGATTCGTTGGACGCGGGGATCCGGTCCGTGAGGCCGGCCATTGTGCACGTAAGGCAACCAATGTCCCGGAGGACTGCTCAACCCTTGTGCCCAAAAGATCGTGGAGGCATTGAAGACGATGTTCCCTTTGGGGCCGGAATAAATCGTGGCTTCGTAGTGGCTCTCCGCTTCACCGGCCGTCCAGGTTTTACCCGAAGCGACCACTTGCAAACCCGGAATGTCAGCGGGGTCCCCGTGGAACTCCCATCCTACCAGACCGGGGATAGCCTCGCCGGCTCGCATCCCGGTCCCCTCGAAAATCCAATGCTGAGGCAAGCGGCAGATCCAATCGCCGGAACCGTTGAATGGAGAGACGGTCTGAGCACCAATGAGCGTTGCTTCATTGGGTGCCTGCACAGGCAGATCGGCCATATATTTTTCTTCTCCGGGACGGATGCCACCGTAGCGCCCCACCCGTTCGATGACCCGATGCGGCTGACCACTTTTTCCCGCGCTAGCTTCTAGGACAAAGCAGCAGGTGTTGCCGGAAAAGAAGCCAAAATGAACCCCCCGTCGGACCGCTTCCAAACAGTGGTCGAATTGCCGCCGCGTCCAATACTCGTCGTGTCCTACGGAAAGGAAGGCTTTGCAGCGGAGCAAATTATCGAGAGAGCGATCTACATCTTCGTTGGCACAGTAGGTCACGTCATAACCGTGCTGTTCCAGCCAGTAAGAGAAGGGAAACTCGAAGAGAAGGAATTCGCCGGAACCAAGGGACAAGGGATTATCCGTAACTTGCCAATAGCGGGCGTAAGGCCGATCAAAGCTGACGCGGACCCCTGAAACCAGCGGTTTGCGATCAGGACGGTCGTTGTCGTAGAGTGAGTCGGCGGCGGGCCATTTGTTGTAGGCTTGCCAGGTGTTGGTGCTGCATTGAAACAGTAGGTCCGCCCGGCGGTTATCTCGAACGATAAAGATGCAATAGCTTTGGTAACGATGGTTCTTGGCGTTCAATTGAGCCAAATACACTCCGCTGAGCCAATCGGGGGGAATGGTGATCTCCACGGCGGGTTTCCATTGGCATTCCCGTAGCCGTTTGTCCCCTCGTGGTGGGATCTCCTGACTCCGACCCTCGAACGGCCCTAGAGTGGCCACTAAGCGTCCCCCGCTGCCACCATAATAACCGAGCCGGTAAATGGCGATATGGAAAGGAGTAGGTGGGTTGGTGCTAACGCAAAACCCAATCGTTTCCCCCGCTGCCACCGAGGTGCGGGTGCAATACCCCTCGATCAGAGATTGGCGCAGGCGATTGCCGGCATCAAACTTGATGTAGGTGAGTTGCCACTGGTTGGTGCCAGGCCGCTGATTCTCCTCGATAATCGGATTGGCGCGCGGGGCGGCAGCATGAACAAAAAGGTGCGTGCCAGAAGCGAACGCGGTCGTTGCAATACTGCCGAGGAGAATGTCCCGGCGTGTGGGTTGATTCGACATTGGCATGCCCTCTCTGACCGTGTGCCTGGTCCGTGATTTCCGGACCGAACGATTGATCGTTCGGCGGATTTTACCTTCGCATATTTCTGCTACAGATACAAGCAGGAGGCGGAAAAGTGTGTCTGACCTCCCTCCAGGACGGTTAGACCGTCGGAAATAAGCTTTTCCCCCGAGATGTTCAACGCTCCTCAAGATGGTGGCCGATCGCACCAGCCGAGAAGCAGAGCTGATGGCGGGGATATGCAGGCACAGGATGTGGTAGGATGAATTTCCGGCCATCCGCACAATCGATGGTCTTAGGTGTGAGAAAGGGGATCAGGAGCCATGCCCTTGCCCCGACTACGCTTGGCTCAGTTGTACGAAGATCTGGAAGTCAGCATGGCTCAACTCTGTCAGGATGACAGTGCTGTAGCCGCGAGCCGTGCTCGTCTGGAAACCGCCTTGGCGAGCGGGGGGACGATCTACGGCGTCAACACTGGTTTTGGCGCGCTTGCACGCACGCGCATAGCCGCGGAACATCAGCAGTTGTTACAGCGGAATCTCCTGCTCAGTCACGCGGTGGGAGTAGGCGAACCTTTGCCGCCGGCGATCTCCCGCTTGATGCTCCGCTTGAAGCTCCACGCTTTAGGTCAGGGGTATTCCGGCGTGTCTCTGCCGACGTTCCGGCGGCTGCTAGATTTCGATCGGCGCGGACGGATTCCTGTGGTGCCCAGCCGCGGCAGTGTCGGCGCTTCAGGAGACCTGGCACCTCTGGCGCATCTGTGCTTGCCCTTGATCGGTCAGGGGGCTTTCTGGGACGAAACGGGCACGCGCTGCCGGCCCGCCGCCGAAGTGCTGGCCGAGGAAGGTTGGGAACCTCTGGAACTGGCCGCTAAGGACGGCCTGGCCTTGATCAACGGAACCCAATTCATGAGTGCGTGCGGAGCCTACGTACTCGAGAAAGCCCAGCGTCTCTTGGACCTATACGATTTGGCCGCTGCCATGTCCCTGGAAGCCTTACAAGGGAGTATCAAGCCGTTCGATAGCCGGGTGATGGAATTGCGTCCGTATGCGGGAGCCATACAGGTGGCGGCTCACATTCGTTTCCTGCTGCAAGAAAGCCAGATTCTGGAGTCCCACCGTCACTGCGGTAAAGTCCAGGACCCTTACTGCCTCCGCTGCGTTCCTCAAGTGCATGGTGCCAGCCGAGATGCCTTGACCTGGGCTAGCACGATTGTGGAGACCGAACTCAACAGCATCACGGACAATCCACTTGTCTTGTCCGATGGCGATATTCTCAGCGCGGGTCACTTTCACGGTCAGCCGTTGTCAATTGCCCTAGACACAGCAGCCATGGCGCTGGCCACACTGGCCTGTATCGCGGAACGCCGAATCTATCTGCTTCTGGAAGGCCACGATGGACTGCCCCGTTTGCTCATGCGGCAGACCGGCCTCAATTCGGGCTTCATGATCCCGCAGTACACCGCCGCTGCTCTCGTCAGCGAAAATAAGGTTCTCTGCCACCCCGCCTGCGTCGATTCCATCCCCACGAGCCTAGGCCAAGAAGATCACGTCAGCATGGGAAGCGTGGCAGCGCTGAAACTGCTCCAAGTGTATGACAACGTGGAGACCGTATTGGCGATCGAGCTTCTCACCGCCGCCCAGGCCTTGGATTACCGCCATCCCTTGCGGCCCGGACGCGGGGTAGAAGCAGCCCACCAAAGGATTCGTTCCCATATCCCCCATCGCGAAGCCGACTACCTGTTCCACGAAGACTTGCAGCCGATGTTCCGTCTGATCCGCAGTGACGAGTTGCTGTTGGCCAGCGGGTTACGCGACAGGCATCGACCGTCCCATGAGAATCCGTAAGGTGGGATAGGGTGAATACTTTGATCATTCCGATGGTCGCGGCACCGGTTTCTGACAGTCGGCCCTGTGGGAAAGTCTGGCATCGTTCGTGTCAGCAGGCAGCCGGAGAAAGGGGACAAGGTGAGCAGCCATCGGGAAGGATTTCGTGGTAGCGGCTGGGCAGGAGACAATATGCGTGTCACCATTGCCAGTCTGGTAGCGCGGCGAGAACTGCGCGATCAATGGCGGGATCGGCGGACGTTGTTCCTCATCTTCGGTCTGCCGCTGTTGATGTATCCTCTGTTTGTGGGCGTGGGCTTGCTGTTCTGGGCTGCATTGCAAGACAAGCAGTATGTTATCGGCGTGGTGGGGGCTGAGCGCCTTCCCACCGGAGCGGCTCCACTAGGGGCTGCGGCGGGAATGGCAGCGGAGGCGATGTATGCCCGTCAGGTCTACCCCGCCTTGATTCAAGCCGGGCGGTTCCATCCACGGTATCTCCCCCTGACTAGCAATGGCGGTGGAGACCTGCTCCTGCGCTTTCTGAGTGAAGCGGATGAGGAACTCTTGGCCCAACGGGCCATCGATGCTCTGCTAATTGTGGAAGGAAACTGCGCTGAGGAACTCGAGCGCGGCGGGCAACCGGTTTTGCGCATTCTGGCCCGCGAAGGCGAGGAAAACTCCAAACTGGCTGTCCGGCGATTGGCCGATGTCTTGAATCAATGGCAGGAGGATGTCAAAAAAGTCCGCTTCGCCCGCCATAATCTGCCGCCAGATTTCGACGAACCTGTCCGCGTCCACAATCCTCTATCGGACAAACCCCTGGAAAAGCGCTTGTTCGATGAGTTGCGCGACACGCTGGTTAAAGTGATTCCCTTCCTGCTGATCATGTGGATGCTCACAGGGTCGCTTTATCCAGCCATCGATATGACGGCGGGCGAAAAGGAGCGCGGCACCATGGAGACGCTGCTGATCAGCCCGGCTTCGCGCAGTGAGATCGTCACGGGTAAGTTTATTGCCGTAGCTGTGATGGGTTATGCAACGGCGGTGTGGAACGTGATCCTAATGGTCGGGGCAGTCCTGGTCGCGCAGATGTTTTTCCCCCACGAGTTGCTCTCGATGCCGGGCCTCATCGCCGGCATGCTGACAGCCATCCCCTTGGCCATCCTGATTTCTGCTGCTGCCCTCTCTTTGGGAATCTTCGCCCGCAGCACGCGTGAGGGGAATTACTACATGGTACCGATGTTCCTCGTGTTACTTCCCCTGGCGTACTGGAGCATGACGCCCGGAAACGAACTCAATGGACAAACGGCCTGGGTGCCCGTCGTCAACGTGCTGTTATTGCAACAACGTCTGTTAGCTACCCGGCCGGACCCATTCCCTTGGGCAACTGTACCCGTGATTGTAATCTCTTTGATTATCTGCATCACCCTACTCCTGGCGGTGGCCATTGCACAATTCCATCGGGAAGAGGTACTATTCCGAGATGCCCAAGCTCCTGCTCGGGGTTGGTTCCGAAAAAATGCACCTTCACCTGATTAGTTGCTGAAAAGCCAGCGCCTCTGGCGTGAGGCAGCGGGGTGAGATGCAGGGGGATCAGAGGAGCCGCATCGGGCCTCGTCAGGAGGGCCACGCCGCAAACAGCACTTGTACCAAGACTAGTAGGAAAAATCCGATACTAATGACGCCATTGACCTGGAAGAAGGCCTGCTGGACGCGGCTGAGGTCCTCCGGCCGGACGAGGTAGTGTTCATAGGCGAGCAAAGAGCCGACCAGGAGCAAGCCGAGGTAGTAAATAGTCCCTAGGGGTGGAGCCGCCAACGGGAGCAGGGCCAGTAATACGAGCATGATCAAATGACACAGGGCTGCCACGCGCAGGGCAGCGGCCACACCCAAGCGAGCGGGCAGACTCTGCAAGCCAGTACGGCGATCAAATTCTGCGTCTTGACAGGCATAGAGAATGTCGAAGCCCGCGACCCAGAAGGCGACAGCGGCTCCGAGCAAAAGAGGGGCGTACAGAGCTGTCAACCCTCGCAACGCGATCCAACTGGCCAGGGGTGCCAGCATCAACGCTGAGCCTAGCCAAAAGTGTGCCAGTGAGGTGAAACGCTTAGCATACGAGTAGCCGAGAATCCACATGAGCACCGGTCCGCTCAGGTATAACGGCCAGGGATTTGGCGGCTCCCTCCAGAGAAACAACAGCGTTCCTGCGACAAAAGCTAGACAGCAGAGCAAACAGAAGAGAACCACGGTGCGTAGGGACAATTGGCCGGCGGGAAGATGTCGTTGGGCAGTGCGCGGATTCGCCGCATCGTAATGCCGGTCCACAATCCGGTTGAACGCCATCGCTGCGCTGCGGGCACTCACCATACACCAGAGAATGCCCGCCAAGTCCAGAAGCCGGAACGGCTCCTCCGTCCAGGCCAAGACTGCTGCCGTCAAAGCAAAGGGTAATGCAAACACCGTATGGCTGAACCGGATCAACTCCAGCAATCGGCGAACCAACTGTCCCATGAGATATCTTCCCCCCAGAGGGAGGGGTCTAATCCCACTCGTGTATCTTCTTGTCCTTATTTTGCGTTGTTGTCTCGTACCATTCGCTGTCTGTTGTTGTATTACCGCTGGAGTTGTCAGCTTCAGGTGTAACTCCAGCACCCTTGCTAGAAAATGCCGGAAGAGGTCCGCACCTCGAAGGACAGAATGACCCCAGTCTATCGCCGGAACTCCTTTGGAACGAACGCCCGCCGATCAAGCAGTCTGGGAAAACTCCCGAGAGGTAGAGGCCGTGTACCGCCGTGGAAAGGTCTGCGGAAAAATTGGAATATAAGCGGGTTGAGGAATGTCGCAGGGTTCCAATCACGATCATCCTCTTCGAGGAACAATGTCGATGTACGGGATGGGTAGCAGTAGAATCGCCGGTTCTGCGGAAAAACATTCAGAGAGTATTTACCCAGACCGGAGAGTAATCGAAGTGGAAAATAGACCGCCTCGCGAGAGGATCAGGAAAACGTATAATGCCATCGAGGCATGATGGAGCCAAGATCCGGGACCGCGTATGAATACCTCGCTCTACGTAACTCCAGCGGCGCCGATCACGTTGCCCGAACCGAATCCAGCGCGGGATAGTGTGGAGTTGTTGCGGCAGATGCTTCAGGTCCAGCAGGAGCAGTTACACCTGATGAAAGTCCAACTGGCAGCCCAAGATCACGTGGCTAGATGCCGCGCCTTCCTGCAACGGTGGGAAGGAGACTATCCCGATTTGGGGGCCGCCTGCAAACGAGCGTTGCCGCTTCTGGAGCGGGCCTATGTCCATCTTCTGCGGGAGATGGCCGAGCAGATCGGCAACATGGAAGCGGATGAAGTCTGCGATGAATTCTGGCTCAGCGAGTTCATCGATCGCTATGGGATGCGATTAAGTCAGTTGGGGAACATCGTCAGTCAGGTTGCACCGCTGGCCGAAGCGGCTAACACGGCCTCTGGAAATGGGGGGAATTGAACCGCCGGTCTGGGTAAAACATCATAAAGAAGGTGGTGATCTTCAGACTCGCGTTACTGTTTCCAAAAGCTCATCGCCGGTAGTGGTGGCCGGGAGTTAGGGGGCGTAATGAACGAACGGTAGGCTATGCCGGGTCGAAATTGCGTTTATGTGGAATTGGGCCGGTGCAGGGTGGTAGATGGAACCTGATGATTCTTTTGAGAGGTTCCCCTTAGGGGGGCTTGCACGGGATGAAGGTGCGGGAAGCGGTTGAGGAAATATCCAAGCAGCGGAAGGATTAGGCATGGAACCCAGTGCTGCCGAAATTGCCCAACTGAGGGAATTGTATTCCCAAGGCCGGTACATGCAGGCCTGGGCGCTGGTGCAGCAGTTTGCTCCCTTGCGATCCTGGCGCGGGACCTCAGCCCGTTTGATCGGGGGCCGGCTGGCCATGCAGCTTGGGGCGCCGAAGCTGGGACGGCAACTGCATCTCTTGGCCTGGCGTCACGCTCCGGCCCATCTGGAAGCCATCTACTACCAAGCCCGGTATCTTCTGGAACGCTTCGGACCGGTGTCGGCCTGGCGCTTCGCCCGGCGGCATCCGGATTGGTCCGATGCCTCACCAGAATTGCAGGCTGACTGGTGGAGCCTGCTGGGTTTCCTAGCGGGCCGCTTTCGGGATTGGGAACGCGCCGAGCGGTTGTTCCAAAAAGCCGAAAACCTGGCCCCGGATCACCCGTGGACGTTCGTCGAGCGCGCCGGTGTTTATGAGATGGCTGAGAAATACGAACAGGGCCTGGAAGCCGCCCAGCGCGCTTTGGAGTTGCGTCCCTGGTATCGACCGGCCGTACAGGCCGCCGCCCACCTTTTGTTCCGTTTGGGACGCTCGCAAGCCGCTCTGGAATTGCTCTACGAAGGGATGGAGCATCTGGAATGCGGCCTCCTCGCTGCTCAAGCCGCCGTCATCCATTACGAACAGGAGCAGTACACCGAGGGTCTGGCGGCTTTGGAGCGCTTCGAAGCTCTTTCCCCCCTGATGGAGGATGAGTCGCGGCAATGGTTGGCCGCTCGGCGGACCGACATGCTCTTGCGCTTGGGGCGGTATCAGGAGGCTGTGCCTGTAGCCCGTTCCGTCAAGGAAGATTTCTACACGGCACTAGCTGATCGGGTATCCACGCTTGCGGAAACGATGCCCCAGCCCCGGAAGCTACTGTTATCAGAAGGAACACGCTGGCAAGGCCGGCCATGGGACCGGTATTTGGAACAGTGGTGGCAGCAGCCGCCGCCCGTAGCTTCCTGGGATGCCTCGCCGCCGCCGCTCGATGGATTACCCAACATCGAGGATCGTCTGCGCTGGCAGGCGGCCCATTGGCGGGTCCGGGACTTCCGTCTCACGGCCGAATCTGTCGCAGGCCTGATCGCGCGCGGATGCCCTTTCATCGTTCATTTTGTCGAAGCTGGCTATACGCAGCCCCGCCTCGCTATCGGCTATGATCCGCTGCGCAACACCCTCCTGTGGGGAGATGCCGACGAACGACTGATAGGGGAAACACCCCTGGAGGCGATTCTCGAGCGCCAAGCAGCTTTCGGACCGCGAGCCACGGTCTATGTGCCTCAAGCGGCAGCGGATCGCCTGGATTCTCTCCTGCTTCCTGATGCAGAGCTTTATGATGCTCTCGCAGCTATTCAGCAAGCATTGCTGGAGCATGATCGTTTCTCGGCTACTAGAGCTTATCAGCGTCTTCAGGCGGAGCATCCAGATCATCAGGTAACCCTGTTTGCCGCCCTGGCTTTGGCTCACTACGATGCCCACCCGTTGCGGCTGCTGGATTGCTATGAAAAGCTGCTGGCGCGCCATCCCCGTGAGACGACGTGGATACTGGGAAAAGCGGGTGTGCTAAGGGAATTGCATCGATGGGAGGAACGCGAGAGTTTTCTCATCCAACAAGCGCAGCAAGCAGATGTCGATCCACTGATCCTGTTGAATCTGGCGCAGACTTTGATGGTTCGTGCCCCGGAACGCGAGTGTGCCGCCTGGCTGGTACGCCGAGCCTTGCGCCTACGCCCTCTGGCACCTGCGGGGCACTTCCTCTCAGGAGCGTTGGCTTGGGATCGGCAGCGGTTTGCTGAAGCCGTTGAATGCTACCGCTTCGCCTGCACCTTAGATGACCGTGAGGAACAATTCGCCGAGGCTTATGCTCGCACCACGTTGGCCCAAAATCAAGCCCCGGAAGCCTTGCGCTTGTTTCAGAATAAAGGCCCGCGCGCGGAGATGCCTCAGCCGGTAGCCGTCCGCGCCCTCTACTACCTCCTTTGGGATCGGGGAGAACGGGATCATGGGCTGGTTGCCTTGGACCAGGCTATCCGCAAATTGACGGAGCTGTGTCACCGGTCATGGGATAATTCAACGGGCAAGTATGTGTCCGCCATTTCCGAGGCGGGTAGTGATGAATCCAAGATGGCTTTTCGGCTATCAGGCGCCAGCGATGCCGATCGCTCTCCGAGGCCCCAAGAAGCAGCCCCACCTTTTCCTAAGTCTCCCGCCGCGGAAGCCCTAGGGGAATTGTTGCTCTTCCGGGCCGAACAGCATGCCGCCGCTGGACAAGGTGACGCAGCCCGCCAGGATCTGGAGGCGGCACGCCCCCTTACCAATCCCAAGCAATGGCTTCGCACCGCCGCGCGCGTCGCACGGTGCCGGCCGAACTTCGCCGAAGCCCTCACCTTCCTGCGGGAATGGACGCGCCGCTGGCCGTTCGACATGGAAGGCCAGCAGTTCCTGATCAGCGTCCTCCAGGAAACAGAGGGGCGGGGTGCCGTGCGGGCTTACTTGGCTCAACAATGCCAACAGTTCCCTCATCACTATCCCCTGCACAAGCTCCGGGCAGAGTTTCTGAGCAACGATCCGGAAGGAGGCGGAATCGAGGCGGTGCAGGTCCTCCTGGAACAGTCCCAACAGGATGCCTGGGCTTGGCGGCAACTGGCCCTACTGCTCGCAGAACGCAAACGCTTCACCGAAGCGGAACAAGCTCTGGAGCGAGCTGCCCAACTCGAACCGAACCACCGCTGGTATTATGCCACGCGCGTGCAGGTGCTCAAGCGCATGGATCGGGTGGAAGAAGCTCTGGATACGTTGCGGCAAGCTCTGCGCCGCGACATCGATCAGGAGTCGCTCATCGGAGAGCTGTTGGAGTTGAGCCGGGGCCGCGAAGAAAAACAGGCCGCTCTAGATTTCATCGCGGAACAACTGCGGCGGCAACCGCACACCGGCGAGGGTTTGGTGGCGTTCTTGCAGCAATCCCACCAGCTTATCGCCGCACGCGAAGAACCCGACCCTGACGAACATCAGCACCTGTTGGAAACACTTCAGGAAATCTTAGAATGGCGCCCGGATTTATGGTACGCCTGGTCTACCGTGATCCACCAGATGGCTGGTTTGGGACGGCTGGAAGAAGCCGAGAGTCTGGTTCGCATTGCACTCCACCGCTTCCCGTTGGTCGGCAAATTGTGGTTAGATTACGCCCAGGTCTGCCAGGGATTGCATAAGAGTGAAGAACGCCTGGAAGCGCTACGCCGCGCCTTCATGCTGGCTCCCGGTTGGCCAATGGCTGCCCAGGCTCTGACCGAGGCACTGGCGGAACAAGGAGAGCATGAAGAAGCTGTGACCATCTGGAAGTTGGCGGTGCCGCGCAATCCATTGGAGGGAGCAGTTCACGGCATGCTGGCCAACTGTCTCTGGGAAGCTGGACGAGCCGAAGAGGCTTTGCAGCGCGTCCAACTCGCTCTCCAGCACGACCCAGATTATGATTGGGCCTGGAATGTCTTGCAAGTTTGGTCCGAACGCCTGGATCAGCCGGAAATCCCCATTCAGTTCGCCCGGGAGTTGACTCGCCTGCGCAGCGGCAATCCCGAAGTTTGGTTACGCCTGGCCCGCTTGCTGACTCATCCCCAACATCACGCGGAAGCCCTAGAGGCGCTGGACCGTGCTTTGGTGCTCGATCCTTACCGTGTCGAAGCCTATGATCTGAAGGCGGAACGTTTGGCCGAAATGGGTCGCTACGAAGAAGCGCTTGCTGCGGCTCAGCCTCCCCTTCTGGCGGGCAATCTCCCGCTGGTGCTTCAAGGACGGGTTGCCTGGATCGAAGCCCGCCGTGGCAATTATGCGGCTGCCATTCCTCCCATGCAAGCCCTGGTTGCCATCGAGCCAACCTACGTGTGGGGATGGTACCAATTGGCAGAGTGGTACAGTGCTACCGGACAGAACGAGCATTATTTAGAAGCCGCAGGGGAACTCGTGCGGTTGCAACCGGGCCATCCGATGCATTTGGCCATGCGAGGGGAAGCTCGTCTCAAAACAGGCGACCGCGACGGTGGCAAGGAAGACCTGCGCGAGGCTTTGCGTATCGCTCCTGGCTACTCCTACGCGGCCAGTTTGCTTTTCGATGCCTGCTTGGCCGACGACGAGATTCGTGAGGCCCGCCAAGCCCTGGCTCTGTTGCAGGAGCATCTGGCCGGTCCCGAAGTCGCCGTCAAGCAACTGCAATTGGCCGTCCGTCTACGCGATCAGGATACCGCATTGAAAGCCTTCGGGGAAATCTGCGAAGGGACCGGTCAATCCGCCTACCCCTTGCAACTGGCCCTGCAAGAGTTGAGAAACGCCGGCTGGGAGCCGCAAGCCCTCCCCTTGCTCCGGCAAGCCTGGCAAGGGGGAGGACCGTTCCACCCTTGGGTACCAATCCTGTGGATCGAATCGCCGGAGGGTCAAGCTGCGGATCCGGCGGATCGCCTGCGGGCTGTTGAAACACTTATCAAAGCCTATCCCAAATTCGCTCCCGGTTACGACGCCAAGGCGGAACAACTGGCTTTGCTAGGCCGTTATGAAGAGGCGCTCGCCGCTTGCCAGCCCTCCGAAATCAAACCGCTCCCCGTAGAACTACAAGCCCGGGCTGCTTGGATCGAAGCCCAGCGGATGCGCTGGCAGGAAGCGATCACACGCATGCGGCAACTAGCCAATGAACATCCAGAATTCGCCCCGGCCTGGCGCCACCTGACCATGTGGTATAACACCACAGGGCGCTATCGGGAAGCCCTGGAAGCCGCCGAACAACTGGTCCGCTTGGAACCGAAACATCCCCTTTCGTACCTCCTGCGCGGAGAAGCTCGCCAGCGCTTAGGAGATGCCCGGGGCGCTCGCAGCGACTATCAACAAGCCTGGAACCTCGACCCGACGCTCGAAGGAGCAGGAGTCTTGCTGATCCCGGCCCTACTGGCTGACAACGAAATCGAAGCCGCCGTCCGAGTCCATGCCACCTTGGCGGAACATCATGACACCCCTTGGGTCCGCCTGCGTGCATTGCAAATTGCCTGCCATCAGGGAAACCGTGAAGTCGCCCTTACCCGCTTCCATGCTTTGGCTCGTGATCCAGAAGTCACCCTCGATATCCTTCGGGAGGCCGCCCAGAGCTTCGATCAACAGCAATGGAATCAAACCTTGACCGCCGAACTGAAAGAGATCGTCTCGGACCCTGCGTCCGTTCCCGCAGCCGCTACGCTTTGGGTCGAACGACTGGTCGATCTGGGCCAACCGCAACGGGCAATCGAAGCGATTCCTCACCTGCGAACGTCACATCCCTCTGCAGCCCGTGCCGCCTTATTGGCCTTGCTCATCACCCTCTCCCAGCGGGGACAGCCTGTCCAGGGATTGATCACGCATCATGCCGACCTGTTGCGAGCTGATACCGAAGCATGGGCCATTGCCGGCCATGCCTTGGCTAGCACCGGGCAGTTTGCCCATGCTGCGGCTTGGCTTGCGGACTGGCGCTCCCGTCCGGGTCTAACCCCCCAAATGCTCACTCCCTTGGCCTGGGCCTATCGCCTCCTCGATCAGGACCAGCGTGCCGCTGACGTCTGTTACGCCGCTTTGCAACTCCCCGCTTCCGATCACGAACTGGTCCATTTCCGCGCCTGGGCCGCATTGGACGCCGCGCTGGCCAAGCGGACCGACGAAGCCGCTCAACTTCTAGCCCGCCTTGAAGCCGGCTTCCTACCCGCGGAAGTGTTACCGTTGACTCAACTCACCCGCGCGCTACTACTCGTGCTGACAGCGGGAGAACAAGGACGATCTGTCGCCTTCCGCGAAGCCCGGCAACTCCTCCGTGCCACGATTCCCTTCCATGCCCAGATCCCCGGCTTGCTCCGCGCCTACCGCAAGGTGGTTCGCTTGCTCTCCCAGGCCACAGGCTCGTTCTCAGCTCGTTGTTGGGGACTCTACCTGCTGCTGCGCAGTTACCTGCGCTGAGTTCTTTCTGCCACCGTTGCGACCCAAAAAGTTTCTTTCTACCTCCCAGGCTCTGTTCCTGCTCCCTTCAGTAGCGCTCGCCTCTTTCCAAATCCCGCAGCGAAGATTAAGATGGCATACAGTGGACAGGATGGTTTGACACATACCGGCCAGATGACTGGAATTCGGAGAGGTGCCGGAGTGGTTGATCGGGACGGTCTCGAAAACCGTTGTACCCGCAAGGGTACCGAGGGTTCGAATCCCTCCCTCTCCGCTCATAGGACGGGGCAAAATCGTTTAGTTGATTAGCCACAACATCTTACTCTTTCTTTCCTCCGCCTTAGGCATCAACTTCTCTGGCTGGCAAAGCCTCCCGCTTGGCAATGCGACCGAGCACGAGGTATGTGTGGAGTTGCAGCAGGGGAAGGAATCGCCTCTGGGAAGGTAAGGTGGGCAATAATTCGGTGTTTGCAGTTTGCTACTTGAGCGAGGTTTGCGTCTTCCATTCACTCAGCGGAGAGGGCGGGATTCGAACCCGCGGAGGGGTTTTAGGCCCCTCGCCGCTTTAGCAAAGCGGTGCTTTCAACCACTCAGCCACCTCTCCGGAACCCTTTCTAGCCTTCCTTCCGATAAGCCAGCTCAGCAGTTCTACCAACCTCTGCCCTCGCTGCAATTCGAAGGAAGAATAACTCCGTGTACTATACCATATTTTTACCTTCAGGATGCCGTAAGGACAAGGTCGAAACGGGTGACATTCCCTTCGTGGATCGGAGATATCACCGGCCTGCCCGCAGGTAAATGTCCTAGCCAAGTAACCCAAAGCAGCACAGAAGGCAAGGATCGTCGTAGCCTGGAATCCCCATAAATGAAGGAATTGCAACTCATCAGGATCAATACGTGCTGCATTCTGCGATGAGACCGAATTGAGGTTATTCGTCAGTAATCAGTGCGGGTTTACGCCGACTGAGCGTAGCAACCCACGAGTGGAATGTCAGTCTACGGTGCGAAAGGGAGTTACTCGTGCGGCAGATTGTTTGTCAGGACTCATTCGGGGCAACAGTTCTGCCTAATGCAACGTCAAATTCACTCAGCAGTGGTACCAGCATAGCAGCAATTGCTAATCCGAACGCTCCAGCTAGTGCGAGGAACGGCATCAGAGGTTCTGCGGATTCCTGCGTACCGGGTTTACCGATCAACACGGTGACCACGGCGTAGAACATCGCCAAGGGACATGCGACACTGGCTAGGCTCAGGGCTGCCGAGGGGCGGTCCGCACTGAAGACATACAAAAGCCCGCCGATCCCGACCGCCAGAAAGGCCACGAAGCTCAGCCACTGGTTTGCGAAGCTACCGCCGTTGATGATGATGAGGTAAATGGCGATCAAAGTACCTACGGAAAGGAAAAACACGGTTCCTAATGTTTGGACAATCGCTTGCCGGCTATTCGGAATACGGAGGGCCACATGCAACCCCAGAACCACAACAAATGCGAACAGGATCGATATCGCTCCGGAGATAGCCAAGAAGGGACCGAAGTTTAGCTCCAGTACAGTTCGCCAGTCGTGGGCGGGAGAAGGGGGAGCTAATGCTCCGACTATCGCGTAGTAAAGGGTTAGCAGAAGCGGAGGAAGTATATACTCTTTGCAATTGTAGAGAGCACCCAGAATTTTGCCAAAAACGAATTCATAGGGAGAAATATCTGTGACAAGCAGGATATCCAACGTCCCTCCATCCCGTTCGGATGTGATAGCAGTGACAGCTTGGGCAGCGACGAGGAGCAGGCTGAGGATGGTCAGAGGGACGAGTCCGTATGCCGCGGCGAAGGCAGGCCGGCCCCCCGGTCGAACCAACTCCGCATAGGCAAAATAGAGAATAAGCAACAAAACCACTGCAAAGGCGAATTTGACAAGGAGGGGGCGTCGTCCATAAGCCAGAGTGCGAATCTCGCGCCAGAGAATCGGATTATGCCAGACGTGGCGAACCGGACCAGGGGCAGCATGTGCTTGCGCTCGTTTCTCCAGTTCCTCGGACTCGTCCAGTTCTTGCACAGTGTCGGGTGCTTCTCGGGGAACGATCGGCTCGCCACTCGGATTCCAGCGGCGCAGTCCCCAAATACCTATCGTGTTGAGCAACACCGTCCAAGCCAGCATAACTACTGCAAAGCCATAAGCCGGTGCCACACCGTTCCAACCCGCACTCGGCGGCGCCAGAACCGTTTGTAGAGCAGCAAATGGGTCCAGCCATGCCTGCACATGACCCGCCGAAGCAGAAACCGGACTTTTGGGAACCAATAAACCGACGGCCTGGACTAAACCCAAGTACAAGGCCAGAAATAAGACGGACAAAGCCAAGGCTTGAAAGGTCCGCTCGCGCCACAGAGCGACCAAAGCTCCGAGAGAACCAGCGGCTATAGCCGTTGCAGCAAGGATCACCAGCGTCTGAAGCACCTGTTGTGGCGCTATTCCGCCCAGCAAAAGGAGCAACGCTAGGACTGGCGCGGTGATGGCCAGTTGGATCGTGATCGGTAACAAGGCACCGAGCATCTTTCCTAACACAATTTCGTAGTCTCGCATGTCGGTGATCAGGAGCAGGACGAAGGTCCGACGATCTTTTTCCTGAGCCACAGCCCCCGCAGCCGACAGCGTGGCAAAAAAAAGAGTCAACAACAGCAAAACGTAAGATACGATCTGATACAGCAGCAATCCGAAGGCAGCCGTCTCGCCGAGCGAGGCTTCCCGGGTAAAACCGATACTCGCCTGCCAAGTGGTAATACCAAGCACAACTAGCAGCCCGATCATAGCCGCTCGGCTGGCATAGTGACCACTGCGGCGAGGCACCGTTACCACTTCACGACGAAAGATAGGTCCCAGCACGCTAGTTCTTCCCTCCCCGTTTGTTCCCACTCCGCTTCCCGATATCGTTCATTCGAGCGATGTATCCCACCCCGAAATACCTGCAGAATGTATAATGGGCCTTTATGAAAGTCATTCTTTTCCTACTGCGGGGCTGCCATGCCGGCTGGCTGGGCACTTACGGAAACGAGTGGGTTGGTACTCCCCACTGCGACCGCTTGGCTTATGAGGGTATCGTGTGGGATCGTTACTATGCCGATCAGGTAGACCCTTTGCACCAGCGACAGCGATTGATCTCCTTGGTCCGAACCTTGCGAACCGGCGGAGTTACTACAGCACTCGTCCGCGCACATGCCCCGGTCCATGACTTCCCTGCCTCATTCTACGAACCGTGGGAGTATCTGTTCGATGCTCGGCCGGAGGTTGGCCATTCCCCCTTACGGCCCTTTGTAGAACACTGGCCCAGCATTTTAAACCAACTGGCCAATGACCGTCACTTCTTTCTTTGTGTCGATCTAGGGCGATTACTGCCTCCTTGGGAAGTCCCCCTCGACGTCTTCACGGCATATCTAGATCTGGAAGAAGCTGCAGCCGCGGACGTGCGAGATGAGGCCGAGCAAGCTGCAGCCGGAGAAGATGTTCCTTCATCCACTTCTCCCCCTCAAGAACATGACGATGCTGCAAGAGTGGAAGATATTTCACCGTGTACGGAACCCCCAGTAGGTCCGTTTGACACCACGGATGAAGCAGCTTGGCAGTGGCTGCATGCCTCTTTTGCCGCCGTGGTAACCACTTGGGATGCCGAAATCGGAGCAGCTTGGGACTATCTGCGCCAGCATCCGCTCCAGCAAGAAGCTCTTTGGATTCTTACCTCCGACCTCGGTTTTCCTCTAGGAGAGCATGGACGGGTGGGTTGGGATCGTCCCTGGCTTTACGAAGAGGTTGTCCACCTGCCGCTGATCATACGCCTTCCTGGAGCGGATCAGGGAGGTCGCCGTGTCTCCGCATTGACGCAATCAGCGGACCTGTTAGCCACTTTAGCAGATGCCTTTCTGGGTTTGGTGCAGCCGTCCCTTGAAGGACAGTCCTTGCTTCCTCTGTTGCAGCGTCAGGCGTTCTCGGGCCGACAAGAAGTGATCAGTTATTGGGAAATGGAATGCGCCGCTGAGGTGGCCCTGCGTACAGATACATGGTCCTTTCTATGGCCAATCAGGACGCCTGCGGGAGAAGAGCGCTGGCCTCAATTATACGCCAAACCAGAAGATCGCTGGGAAGTCAACGACTTACGATCCCGGCAACTGACTCAGGCTGAGATTTACGAAGCCCGATTACGAGAATGGATTCAGGAACACATGCCGCACTTGGCATAGCGCAAAATTGTCGTACAATTGGCAATTTGTCAATTGTATGCTATAGTGGTCAAAAATATCATCTTGTGAATTGCTGGAATATACCACCAAAAGTAACCCTATGGGGTGATAATGATTATGTTCAAGCGTCATACATGGGAGTTATTTATTATCTCATTTTTAGTTCTATTTTTGGAACTAGTATGTATTCGTTGGTTTCCAGCACATGTGTTATTTTTGACTTTCTTCGTGAATCTAGTACTCATTGCATGCTTTGTTGGCATGTCAATCGGATGTCTATTGGCAAAATCTTCCATCAATCACATTTATAGTACACCATACTGGTTGACATTGTCATTGATTCTTGCTTTGGTGATTGATAGATATTCCGGTCTGCTCATATTTAACATATTGATGGGTGATCAAAGCCAGACCGATGTTGTATATTTTGGTGCCGAAGCAGCAGCCTCACCCAGGAATCGCTTGCCTTTTGCAATACCCATCGAAGCATTTGCGGCGGTGTACTTCGCTTTGATTGTGGCAATTTTCGTAGGACCTGGGCAGGAGATGGGGCGTGCTTTCAACCGTATTCCTGAACGAACAACGGCATACTCCGCTAATCTACTCGGCAGTTTGGCGGGAATTATCGCATTTGCTGTTTGTTCCTACTTCCGCATTCCGCCTCCTGCGTGGTTTGGCATAGCTTCCATCATTATTCTTCGTTGGATATGGATACAATGTTGTAGTTCAGAGAAAAATTTATCAAATAATATACAGATAACAAAAAATTATTTACCGCGTCGGATTATCAGAACATTATTTCTTGTCTTTTCGGTTCTGCTGACTATTCCCACATCTGGTATACTGAACAATCAGGAAAGGTTGACTACATGGAGTGAATATTATAGAGTTGATTACATCCCTGCCAATCAAATGATTGTGACCAATTTGATTGCACATCAATTGATCGAACCGCAATCCAGACCTCCCGAGGCTGCCATTCCCTATGCTCTGCCATATTTACTGCAACGAGAATTGCGTCACCAAAACGGCACACCGGCTTGGCCAGACTTTCACCGCATCCTCATCATAGGAGCAGGCTGTGGCAATGATGTGGCTAGAGCCTTGCTCTTCACCTCTAATCATACTGATCTACACATCGATGCGGTTGAGATTGATCCCGTCATTCAACAACTTGGAGTGCGGTATCATACAGATAAACCCTACAGCGATCCGCGTGTACATGTCACAATCAATGACGGTCGGAATTTCTTGCGTCAAGCACCCGATGCAACTTACGATCTAGTTATATTTGCATTAGTAGACTCCTTGGTATTACAATCGGGTTATACTAGTTTGAGACTGGAAAGTTATCTATTTACATTAGAAAGCTTTCGAGATGTAAGAAGGGTACTAAAACCTCAAGGTATAGCTGTAATATACAATGTATTTCGTCAAGGCTGGATTGCAGCCCGCTTACGGGAACAGTTGCGGTTAGCCTTTGATGGGTCCGAGCCGGTGGTTATCGCCACACCTCCGCGAAGCGAAATCCGTCTGAGCCATTTCCTGCCTCATACAGGCATCAGCTTCTTCGCCGGGCGAGAAGAGGTCCTAGCTCCTTTGCGGGAGGCCTTTGCTCCCGGCCCAAACCAAGCGGTACGTTTCTGGTATCCTTGGAATGTGGGAATTCAGGCAGAAGTTGATCCCAATGTGCCTCGCACCCGCAAAGCGCAATTCGGAGCAACGCCTCCCTCGATGCCACCAATAGGGGAAGAAATCGCCGACTCTCAACTAGACGACAAATCTAATAAAAGCCCGACATGGATTGGTCTTTATCCTGCCATTGTAGAAGATAGTAATGGATCATTGAGGCTTGCTACAGATGACTGGCCTTTTCTTTATACACGTTTTCCAGCAATTCCTAACCTGACATTACGCAGCATGATATTAATCGCTGGGCTTTCTGTTGTCTTGTGGTGGCTCTATGGTGGCTGGCAAATGTGGCGGTCGGAAAGCCCCGACTCCAGAATTCAAGACGCTATGCGTGTTGAATGGGGATTACTCGCTCGCTCATTTTTTCTCGGCGCCGGTTTCATGCTCCTCGAAACGAAAGCTGTGGTCCAGATGGCCCTACTCTTTGGCGGGACGTGGATGGTCAACACGGCTGTCTTCGCAGCGATATTGCTGATGAGCTTACTCAGTAACCTATATGTTATCTGGGCTCAGCCAAAACGCTTGGAAATATACTATGGCGGATTAATGCTGAGTTTGTTAGCAGGTTTATGGATCACACCGGCAGTATTTTTAGGCTGGCCGGGAGGTGTCCAAGTACTAGCGGCATGTCTGTTAGCTTTCCTGCCGATTGCTTTTGCAGGTGTCATCTTTGCTACTACGCTCCGACGCACGGAGCAGCCGGATCGCCTCATCGGCGCCAACATCGCCGGAGCGATTCTCGGCGGCTTGAGTGAAAACACCTCCGTGATCTGGGGCTTTTCTGGATTACTCATAGTAGCTTGTGGATTCTATATGATCTCTATGTTGGGAAAGTATACTCGATCAAAAATAGAGCAGCCATGATATTGAACGGACATAATGGTATTTCGTGATAATAGGTTGAGGTGCTTTTTGCGGGATATTTCGTTATTTGGCATCGTTTGACAAGTTTGTTCTCGTGGCTGAAAGTCGTGCGTCCTCATTGTATTTGCTGAGAAAACGTTGCATGAGCCTATCGGGAACCCACCGGCTGAGTTTGACCATGAGATGAACATGCCAGGGAAAGTTGTAAACCTTCTTTCCTCTCTCGATAGCGCGGAGGATCCTCCGGGCCGCTTCCGAAGCATCGAGCAAGCCAGGCATGTAAAATGTGTTGTTCTCCGTCATCGGCGTCTTGATGAAGCCGGGGCAGACCGTTGTGACGCGTACTCCGGTACCACGGAGATGGATGCGTAAGCCGTCGAGATAAACATTGACCGCGGCTTTACTCGCGCAGTAAGCCGACTCACCCGGCAAACCGCGGTAACCTGCGAGACTAGAGATAGCTACGAGATGCCCACGGCGGCGGGCTACCATGTCAGGTATAGCGACAGAGAGTGTGTAAATGACGCCGAGGAGGTTAGTGCGGATCATTTCCTCTACATCATCGAGGTTGACAGCCGGCTCCACTAACGTGGGCCGTCCAACGCCGGCATTGGCGATAATCAGCTCAGGCATACCAAGTTCTTCGCGCGCCATGCGATAGGCTCGCTCGGCTTGTTCGCGCTGTCCAACGTCAGCAGGTACAACCAGCGTTTGCCCCCCCGCCGCGGCGATCTTCTGGGCCAACTCTTCGAGCCGCTCCTTCCGGCGAGCCACCAAAGCCACCTTCCAACCTTGCAGAGCAAGTTGGCGCGCCAGCTCCCAACCGATACCACTGGACGCCCCTGTCACCAGAGCCACAGACGGGCTGTCTTTCATCGTCCCCTCCGCTGTGGATCGCCACGTTGTACCCAGCGGCTTTTACTCACCCAACGTCCTGGCGCTTAATTCAACTCCGCTAAGCATTGGCGCAGATAGCGGACACCATATTCTATGTCCCGGAAACGCTCCTCTTGTGTTCCGACCTCGCGTTCAATCAACAAAGGACCGGTGTATCCCAACTGCCAGAGTTTACGGACGATGGCCCGCGTATTGGTTTGACCTTGTCCGAGAGGCACCTCGGTTCCCCAGGTCCGCGGAACGGTCGGCCGGCAGGCATCTTTCATGTGCACGCTGCGGAGATAGGGAGCGATCAGGTCTAAAGCCTGGAGGGGATCATCTTTGTCATACAGGAGCATATTTGCCGGATCAAAGTTTACCCTGAGATTAGGACATTGCAACTCGTCGAGAGTGCGGCGTAGCAAGGCAGCCGTTTCCTGACCTGTTTCAAACGCGATGGTGACACCAGCCTGTCGTGCTAGATCCGCCACCTGAGCAAGAGTATCCAGGAAGGACTTGCGGCCAGGGTCGCCCACTTCGGGGATAAAACCCGCATGGAGCATCATGTCGGATAGTCCCAATTCGCGGGTGCGAGCTAGTCCCCAGCGGAAGCGCTCGATCCGCTCCGGTCGAAGAGCTGGATCACCAAAGCCGCCGGTTTTTTCGATGGTTTGGGGAGTGGTGTAATCTTCTCCCGGAAACCCCAACATGGTGCCCCACATCCGGAACCCCGCCGCACGTGCCACTGTGGGCATATTGTCCCCTTCTACCCAGCTCGCATGGTGCGGGTCGCCACAGGCAATCTGCACCACATCTACTCCCAAACGATCTAGAAAACCCTTCAGCTCCGGAATGCTCGACACCTGCAACGACCAGCTACACACACCGATGGCCAACGGTTCGATGCTCATGAGCAGCCCCTCCTTCATCCAAGCAACGCTCCAGGATGCCGCAGGAAAATTGTAACCAACCCTGTAACTGAAAGCGAGGTGCCAAAAACGGTGACACCCTGTCGATTCTGGCTACTGTCGGAAAGTACCGTCGGAGTTCCACGGAAAATGTCGATACTTTTCGCGTCCAGAGTCATTAGCAGTTCCGGGTTACCTTTCGGTTCAACAGTGTTTTCCCCCTATTTTCCGCGGGAAAAACCGGCTTGAAAGAATGGAAACAGCGATTGGCATGCCGAGTGCTATATCCCACTCTGTCTTCTATCACACTGCGAGGAGTCAATGCTGGCGGGGACGTTGTGCAAGGGAGTGAGAGCCTCCATAGGCTGGGAACAGCTTCCCACCCAAACGTGATGGCGGATACGTAGGCAATGCCGTTACAGCAGGATAGGCGCGGAACGACACGGTTCTCCTGGAACAGACGGAAATATCAATTGTCAAGGAGATGATACCCAAATCATGCTCCGCTTTCGCCCAAGGAGCGCGGCGCGAGGTTGAGGGCAACTGACGCCCGGGAGCCAGTTGTCCTCCCCCGCCAGAATAATTGCGGTGTCCTCTCATATCCAAGGATAGGCTGTCCTCAACTTCAGATGAGGCAGTCGGACAGTATTACTCCGCTCTTGTCTTCTGGTGTCCATTCAGTACCAATTCCGCCTCTCTTGCTGCGCCCATTTGTCTTGCGATTCCTGAAAAGATCGTCGGTCATGGGTTCCTGGAGTTATAAGTGGGAAACAGGGGGTTCGCTCTTGGCGTGTTCCAGTAACCGTCGATAATGCCAGAAATGCGAAAAGTGGTGATAGAGGAAGAGTGCCTAAACTTGGTCGATATTCAGTGCGAGGTGGAGGGACTGACATGAGCCACGATCTGGGCTGGAATCGTCGAGAAGTGCTACAAGCGGCGCTGGCATTAGCGGCAGGATGGCGGGGGTTCCACAATGCCGTGCAAGGAGCACCCAGTGTATTGCGAAGTCGGGACTCGACCAACAAACTGAATCTCGCGATTATCGGTGTGAACAATCGCGGAGCAGCTAATCTCGCCGCCGTTGCCCAAGAAAACATCGTGGCGCTATGCGATGTGGACGAGGAATGGTCGGCCCAGCAACGTTCCCGCTTCCCTCAAGCTGCCTTTTTCACGGACTACCGTCGCATGTTCGATCAGCTTCATCAGAAGATCGATGCTGTCATCATCAGTACTCCCGATCACCAGCATGCTTTGCCGGCAGCGATCGCGTTATCTCTCGGCAAGCATGTGTACTGTGAAAAACCCCTGACACTCACAGTTCAAGAAGCGCGGCATCTTCGCCAACTCGCGGCAGTGAAGAAATGCATAACCCAAATGGGAACACAAATCCACGCCGGAGAGAATTACCGTCGGGTAGTCGAATGGGTCCGCAGCGGGGTGCTCGGTCCGGTCCAGCGCGTCCTGGTCTGGAACTCCAGCAAGCCTGTCGGGGGCCGTCGCGTGAACAAACCACCGGTAACAAAAGTGAACCGCGATTTGTGGTTGGGACCTAATGAAAATGCCTTTTTTGAGGCCGAGATGCTCCCCTCTGGCTGGAAATTCCCTTGGCCGCACTTCCACTGGCGCTGGTGGTGGGAATATGGCGGGGGAACTCTGGCGGATTTAGGTTGCCATTACCTGGACCTGCCCTTCTGGGCACTGGATCTTTCAGCCCCGACCCGCATTGAAGCCTGCGGACGCAAAACCTATTCCGGCGACAACAACGTACCCGATGTCATGCAGGTGGATTATTATTTTCCCCCTCGAGGCCAGCAGCCCGCAGTGCATCTCACGTGGTACCACGGCGTCCCCGGACCGGACCTGGAAGGCAAAGAAACGTACAAAGGTTATCCGGCCGGTGTGTTGTTTGTCGGCGAGAAAGGACGTCTCGTGGCCGACTACAGCAAGCATCAGTTGTTGCCGGATGAACTGGCCCGCTCCGCAACTCCCCCACCCCGCTCTATTCCTCCATCCGTTGGCCACCATCGAGAATGGTGTGACGCCATTCGCCAAGGCTCTCTTCCGAGTTGCCATTTTGGTTATGCAGGACCGCTTACGGAGACAGTCCTGCTGGGCAATGTCGCCTATCGGGCAGGAAAAGCCATTTCCTGGAATCACGAGAAAGGAACGACGGGCGATTCCACCGCGGATGGCCTGTTGGGACGAAACTATCGCAAAGGCTGGGAACTGCCGAAGGTGGGATAACACATTTGGGATCGATCTCAAGATCGACGACAATGCCCTGACATCTGGATTCGCTCCGCTGTCTCCGGCGTTCAGTGCTGGCTCCAGGACGCTAGAGGTGTTGTTTGTAAGCCACCCAAGTCCAGTGGCGGTCACTGGTTTGCTGGACAGTTTCCGGTGAATAGCCTAATTGCTTCACACAATCCCGTACTTCCTCCACCGTCAGTGCAGCATGCAAGGAGGCAGCAAACATCGCCCGTTGATGCGCGTTGGCTCCCCCCGCGTAAAGATCGACCAACTCTTGCAAAGCTGCCCAGGATGATGGACGCAGCAAATCACGTACAAATAACAATCCACCCCTCTGACACACCCGATGCATCTCAGCAAACCCCCTTTCCGGCTGCGGCAGATGGTGAATGATGCTATTGGACATCACGGCGGCAAAAGTGTTTTCCGCATAGGGCATTTTCTTGGCATCGATTCGCTCCAATCGAATACACTCTTGGAGCTGGGCCTGAGCCACATTGCGATCGGCCAGCAACAGCATCTGCTGAGCAAGGTCCACAGCCACGATGCGAACTTGCGGACAACGGCGGGCTAACTCGATCGGAATCTGCGCTGTCCCCGTCCCCACATCCAACACCGGCGATCGACCGTCCCAGTGATGGAGAAAATCATCCACAAATAGGGTGTTGACCGCCTTGTGATCCATGGCGTCGTAATCGCGGGCCTCTTCGGGCGTATCCATGACTTCCTCTTCGAGCACGCGAGGTAGCATCGCAACTATCTCCGTCACGAGAAATCCTTCATCAGCCAAACACACCGTACTCCCGAAGTGGGTGGTTCTGCTGCACTGAAGCACATGCAGAAGGGGGAACCCTCTGAGACTAGAGCCGGAAACTCGAACATCGCGCCGGCGTTGACGTAATTTCCCCCGAACCCCCCTTCACTAGCTGTCGTCGTCCACACTCCTGATAGCACGCTTCCAGGAGCAAATGACACAGTTCTCTGTCAGCCAATCCATTCTGATCCCACCATGTCAGAAGGATCGAGGTGGCCGGATTGAGACCCGCAACTTTCGTGAGCCAGACAACTCCTGCATCTTCCGTATCAAGGTTGGCAGTTCGTGGATGATGCCAGGCAATCTGGCTGGCCAAGCAGCCGCGTGGAAAGTCGGCGGTGAACTGTCCATGAATCAACAGCGGACTGCCTTGCTCCAATAGGGTAATCAGGTGCAGTAAACCTGCGTCTGTGACATGGGGCAGCCAATGGCGGACAAATTCGTCACGGGCCTCATGGCGGGTCATGAGTTGCATCCTCCCCCATCCTGCCGAAACAAGCGTAACCGACCCTGGAGGCCAACGGATCAATAGCCGCGAAATCGGTTCGTGCTCTCCGTACTAAAAGAAGCGTACTTGCTACCGCTGCGATGAACCCGCCGTGACGAACTCCACCGGCTATGACAGGGCGGCCAACGGCGGCGATCCGAATGCGGGGAAATCCTAGGTGTCCCCAATGCAAATCGTCAAGGGGATCGCTCAGTACACCTGCCCTCTCTTCCAAGTTGCACCGAACGATATGCTCATAGTTTCTTACCGTAAAATAACTTACGGCATTCTCACTGAACACAACTTTGTAGCAACTTTATCTTAGCCCCTCGCTAGATTCACAGAACAAAAAATGACGCGAAAAGTATAGGAGAACACTATCCCAGTACAATTCAAAAAGATAAAACCTAGCAAATACCATGCTCTCCTCGTACTCATTTAGGCCTGTTCATCGCCCTTCCTCGTCTCCAAGTTATCGGCGCGCCCTCTTGTGCTGAAACGAAGTGAACCATCGAACAATTACGGGATGGGAACCACATTTTTTGAGTCACAGGTACAGTTTCGCGCAATGATGTCATCGTTCGGGAACCAACGCAAACAATATGATGTGATTGAGGGTATTCTATCGATGGTCCGGCCGCCCGCCTCCAGTTCCAGCACCAACCCCACCCGCTCGAACGTCTCCTCCACTTTCTTCCACGCCAACGGCCCGCTCGGATCATGCTCATCTCGTGACAACACCTCGTCATCAATCGTGATCTCATCAATCCGCCGCCACCCCTCACCCCACGACCCCCGCGCCAACAGCCTGACATCCCCGGTGAAACAGGCCTTGAAAAGCTGAGTGAAGTTAAGGACCGAACCGGTGGCATCCAACGCCGCTGCGAGATAATTCCCCTGCTCCCATTGCTCCTGGGCACTCAACAGCCCGCTGACACCTTGGGCGGCCAAGTTGGTCGAAAAGCTTTGGACCCTTGCCTTCGCCTCTAAAAAACGGCTGACCCCCTCTCATTTGAACCTCATTGAACACCCATGCGTTTTCAAGGTACAGTTAGGTGTTCCACTTTCCATTCTTGTTCTTCTTTCCGAAGGATCACCGTGCATGACAATGAAATGGTTGGATCGTTCACCACCAACTGAACTGATGCTACGAGGCCATCGGGTTGATAGGTCAAGCGTACGCCCCTCACGGACCTGCTTGTGTGGGTCTTCAAAATGGGGCAAAGCTCGACCCGTTGGGACCACTCTTCAAAACCGTATTTTGTTTGTAAGGTTGCCGACGTGCGTGCGTACGCCGACTTCATACGGTTACTTGCGAGATCGTCGAGGAACGCCTCAGCGGCTTCCTGAGCAGAAAGCATTTCATAACTGACTATTCGCACAATCTGAACGATAAGCCATCCACACAAAGGCACTAAAACCAAGATAGATATTAGTATAATCTTTTTGATATTCCCATGATGAAGATTGTGTCTTTTAATCATGATCACGTACCTCCAAGGATAAACATTATCAATATCCTGAACAAGAATCCTAACATTCACGGAGCAAAATGCATGACTGAGGAAAGAATTACAAGAATGGGTAGCATCCTGTTCTACTAAATCTTCGAGGTAGTTACCTTTCTTATAATCTCAAAGGATGTACTAATCACACATATAACACATATAACAGAAAACACAAGCCCTACGACTAGTAAAATCCACGGTCGCTGTTCCAGCCAAGCATGGCAAAGCTTATCCATCTCGGCTGGCTTCCTTGCGAACTTGTTTATACTTAATGAAAATGGAAAGTGAGATGATCAAGAAAAAGATAACTACAAAGAGATTTAGTAATGTATCAACCCATGCCACCATGAAAAACTTTCCCATATTAAAAGCTACGCTAACCGCCAGCAAGACACTCATGACGCACGCCAGAAGACCTAAAGTTAGGGTAAGCCACGGTTGCTTTTCCCGCCAGGTAGCCCAATACCTACACGAGTCGGCTAAATAACGTGCGAATTGCTTATACTGAACGATCATCATGACCATGTAAAGAAATATGAATATGCTAACGACTCCTGCAATGAGGTTTATTAACATATCACGCCACCCCAATATGAAGAATTTTCCCGTAATCTCAAGGGTGGCACTAGTCGCTACTAAGGAGCTAATCCCACCCATTAGGAACCCTAGAAGCAGGGCAATCCACGGTTGCTTTTCCAGCCAGGTGGCCGACCGCCTCCAATAATCGGCGGTACAGCGTGCCACGCGCTTATACGTAATTACCACGCGAAGGGAAATGATCAAGAAACCGATTCCTGCAATGAGATCTAACGTATCACGCCACCCTGGCATGGAAGACTCTCCCGTTAACAAACACTCGGCACGATGTGGGCGGTCTTGTAGGAGCATTGTACAACGCCCTTGGCCAGCAACACAAGGGACAAGGCACCAAGTTGTTCGGCATCAAAGTATGTATGACAGAGAATCATATAGTGATCCGGAGCTTATCACCAACTTCAATCTATGCCAGGTCTCTCACCAGACCCACCACCCCCCCACTCACGCCGGGCGACCCGACGCCCACCTCCCAAAATGGACCGGCCCCGCACACACCGATCTGGAAGCCCAAAGGTAATTTTATTGGTAAGTAAGCACTTGTTCCTACGTTAATACCCGGGCAGATGGTGCCGGTGGGCGCCCAGTTCACACTAACCCCGGGATCTTGGAGGCCTACATAAGGATGAACAGACGGAGCAAAGCCAAATGGACCCGGTGGGCCGGCTCCAATTTGAACGCCACCGCCAATAATAAAACCCACGTTAATATCAATGTACCCGGGGATCCCCCAAGGAAGAGCGGGAGGTGGTGGTCCAGGGGCGGGACCAGGGCCAGGAGGTAGCTGGGCCTGAGCTAACAGGGGAAGGAGGGGAGCGACACCAGCTATAATGGGAATGCGGTTGCCCCTTGGTGGTCCAGGGGCGGGACCGGAAGGGGGAGGTAGGCCGGCCTGAGCCAACAGAGGAGTGACAGCAGCCACAATGGGTACGCCATTCAACCCGCTGCCTAGACCAGCACTTGTGGCGATGCTGACAATTGCGCCTCTGAAAATACGTTCCTGATAAGCCCACGAACTGCGATCGATGACATCGTCGTAGCCTAAGCCACGGCGGAAGTAGCCAGCCATTCCTCCTGTGGCGGCATCACTGAACCCCGCAAAGCCGTTACTGACTTGGGCGAACCAGCCGGTGCGGGGGTGGCCGAGGACCGAGTCCATCGCCAGGATGTTTTCTGGACCGATCCAGTTTGCAACGACATCGTACCAAGGGGTTCGGCGTGGTGGCCTATTGTAGCTGCTGAGGCCGGGCACTGGGGGAACATGATGGGGCAGGGGCAAAAGCGGTATCATGGATATCGCGACGACTCGTGGCGTCGAACCGGCCGCCCTGGTGCAGGTAGACCCAGGCGAAGGCGCTGCCGGCCAGGATGTTCCAGCTGGCGTCGAGCACCGTCGCCAGACCGAACGGGTCGTAGACGTAACGCTCGACCACCTCCCCACTGTTATCCATCAATGCCGTCACGTTGAAATTCGCATCCTGCACCACCCACAAGCGCTCCTCCAGTGTCCAATCACCGTCACTGTCCCGATCCCGCAGGATCAGGGCATCGACGTAGACCGGACTCCAGACGTACTGCACCGTGGTCTGGCCGCCGACCCGCTCCTCCAACACCTGCCACGAGGAGGAGTAGTAGAAGTCCGTCGTCACACCATCTGCTATCTCGCTGATTCGCCGATGCAAACCGTCGTAGGCGTACCGCTTCACCGTCTCACCGCTGTCATCCCGCACCTCCACCAACCGGTCGAGGCATTGTACACAAATTGCCACTCCGCCTATATGTTATTCCATTCAACAAGGTAGACTCCAGATCCATCAGGCAGATTCAAGTATAGATAACAAAGCCTGACTACCGCTGGATCAGGTCGTGTCACCCAACACAAACGCTTATCCACTGATTTAAGACACGGAGAATCCACGGGTAGCCAAAGTTCTTGTGGGAAAGGGAATTGAAGCTTTACTCGACCGATGACAATCTCGTCCCACCAAGGATTCTCCGCAGAGATCCCCAACTGATCTATAATTAGCGCCCACACTGCTTTCTCTCGAGCTAGTGGAACAAATATCGACTTAAGAGTGTCTGCAATTTTTTGCATTTGATTATCGGATTGATTGTCCATGTATAAATGTATTTTTACTGCAGCCAGTATTGGTTTAACAAAAATGATAAGATCACTATAGTCAAATGGATTCCACCAAATCTGAAAAGTCATCTTTTCATCATTTCTGCGAATGCGGGTTTCAAACTCAGTCACGGAAAGCGGAATGGGTTCCCCTGTTTCATCAATTACGTTCACAAGCCCTGTCCTTGGGTCAACAAGGGATATGTTGGCCGTCGAAGCGAAGCGTGACAACAGATCGAACACTTGAGAACTAGCATCGGCCTTCAGGTATAGTGCAGCGTATCGGCTTGAACGACTAAAAAAGATTTTCATGGAACGACTCCATAATAAGCTCTGTAGTTAACTTGGAACATAATGACATTCTCTTTACCTAGCCATTTTTTCGCTAAATTAACCACGGCTTCAGGAGTGCCCTCTTCGAATACATCATTGCGCGAACATTCTGCTCGTCGGCCGCAGCTTTGAGTTTTTTTAGATGAAATCCAAGTCCAGCAAGATCTGCAGCTTTAGCGGGCCCTCCAACGCTGATATATGCCGTTCCAGGAACTTCCACATCAATTTGCACAGAACCCCACCGTGTCTTTCTTACGAGATGTGGCGTCACTTTGCCACCGGACAGTTTTTCGACTTCAAGCTCCCTCACTCTACCCACCCATTCTCGATACTGTCCTATTAATCTCATTACTTCTGTTTCAGAGAGTACCCTGTTTTCACCTTTAATTTTGATTATAAATTGTGTACCACTTTTGACAACAGTATAACCTCGACTCACTGACCATCCGATAAAGACGTCTTCAGGGCCAGGGACTACCATGCCTAGCAAAACAAAGCCGGCCACCATCAACACCTTAGGGGCCGCATTTAGTGTTCGGTCGTACCACATCTTGTTGTCACGATCGATGCCGTCACCTATTCGCAGACCTGGCATTGGTTGATTAGGATCAAAGTTTCGTGGAATTGGTTTGTCCTCATCACCTTTAGAATACCACCAAAGTGCGAGTCTCCCAATGATCCCATAAGGTCCTTGAGTCAAAGGGTCATCCCCTGCAAGTCCACTCGGATCAAGGGAGTTGGGGGGTTATATCGACAGTACAGGAGAGGTTAGCCGTGTTTACTTTTTCATGGACTCTCTAAGACCAAACAAAATTCCGACAAAGCAACCAATAAGGCATCCTATGAGTATCGTCCCTTGCAGGACTCCTACAGCATCTTCTACTTCTCCCTTCACTGCATCTCTGAAGCTCTTACCATCATGGATAAGCCATATCAACCAATATACTATACTAACTAAAGACCCAATGCTGATACAAATGACTAAAAGTTTTGATACCATGATCAATTTGCGAAATAATATCATCATAAGTTATACTCTAAAGACATATAATATAACTGCGATAATTGTAGTGAAATAAATTAATATATCGTTGATAAAATATCATCTCATTTTGCGTACTTGGGTATATCTCTTTTAGTGAATACGCCTCCCCAATCACCATCATCAAAATAGAATACACTGCCATCAGGGAACTTAACTTGAATAGCAAAATGTCCGTCAGCAAGTAAACACCATAGATTTTCAGAACAAGGTACAAAAGTCCATGCAACTATACTAACATAAACTTTTTCAGCACCTATGACCTCCCCCGTAGGTTTCATGGGTGGCATCTTCGCGAAAGCAGTTTCAGCCCATATCTTGCATGGATTATACCACCGGGGTTTAGGTGTACTAGTGGTCGCGTCGAGAATTTGTTGCACGATTTTTGGGTCGATCTTGTTCCTCGCAGCTGCTGCTTTGAAGTCTCTTATTACTGTATCCTTACCTGGAATTTTCTTTTCCTTGTCTGTAATTCCCGCGAACGCTTTTCCCGCATGATAGGCTCGCTCCCCTAGATCTTGTAGCCCGTTGGGATCGAGGGAGTTGAAGGGGTTGTTGCCGACGGTGCGGTAGAGGTTGACATCTCCGGCGGCGTAGGAGAGCGGATCAAGGCTCGTCCAGCGGCCGAGGGTGGGGGAATAGTCGCGGTGACGGAAGTGGTACAGACCACTCGTGACATCGTACCGTCCACCCTGATGCAGATGGAGCCAATCATAGGCCACTGCCACCTGAGCGAACATTCCACTCCGCATCCAACACCGTCGCCTGGCCGAACGGGTCGTAAATGTAGCGTTCGACTACCTCCCCACTGTCATCCACCACCGCCGTCACGTTGAAGTTGGCATCCTGCACCACCCACAGGCGATCGTCCAGTGTCCCATCACCGTCACTGTCCCGATCCCGCAGCACCATCGCATCGACGTACACCGGACTCCACACATACTGCACCGTGGTCTGACCACCCACCCCTTCCTCCAACACCTGCCAGGAATCGGAGTAGTACAGCTCGGTGGTCGTCCCGGCCGCAGTCTCCTGCACCCGCCGCTGCATGCCATCGTAGGCATACCGCTTCACCGTCTCACCGCTGTCATCCCGCACCTCCACCAACCGATTCCAGGCATCGTAGACAAACTGCCGCCCCACTTCATCCCGCGTCAGATTGCCATTCGCATCATAGGTCGGTATCATCGCCCCACTGATGCCGGTGATCTCATTCTGGGCATTGTGCGTCCGTGTCTGCACACTCCCATCGGTGACCACGCTCTGCCAGTTCCCCTGAGCGTCATAGTCCCAAGATCGGCTGTGCTCACCCCGCGCGAAACCGATCAACTGGTTCAAATTGTCATGACTGTGGCTTTCGCTCAGTTCAGAGTTGAGCAGGTTCACTCGTGACAGCCGATTGCCATTGCGGTCGTAGGTGTACTGCAGGTGCTCCACCGCCGAGCCGTCGCCGCTCCGCAGCCAGCGTTGATCGACGATGCGGCCGAAGCGGTCCAGTCCGACATACGGGTCGCCGGCGTCGCCGTTCGCCTCGCCAGCCCGTTTGACGTAGGTCAGGTCCACGCCCGTGAAGCAGGTCGCCGCCAGCTACGGCCATCGGGCAGACGATCCCGGCGCAGGTCATGTTGCAGAATTAAGAACTGGGAATTGCAAGTGAAAAAAGCTGCCAGGAAAGGTGGTCAGGCCGGCGCGCTAACTACCCCAGCCTATGTGCTTGATTGGGAGTCCGGTGTCAAAGTGGCGTATTTGTTCCATACCTCTGTTAGGAAGCGTTTTTCTTGGTCATTGTGATGGTCAAGGTTGACCCATTCAAAATACATGATCTTGGCCGTCTCCCAACGGGCTTTATATGCTTGAGAAACAAAGTCTGCAGGACCGCAGACAAGATAGAACCGATTCGCTTCATCCTTGAAATAGAGAAACAATTCCGCAGATGAGGTAATGATTACATACCGCCAACTGTTGCTTCCATTGTAGGTCAGGATGTGATCTCTGCTGACTGGGACGGTCTCGACGTTTGGATCTCCATTGTATTCAAAAGCTACACCAATGGCCTCCTCGACACCCAGGCTGTGAATGGCATCAGCCAACCACTCGGCTTCCATCGGATTCAAGATGTCGGCCACTGGTAGAGCCAGCCATTTTTTTGCTTTTAGAGTCTCCAGAGAGACTTGGTGATCTGAGTCTAGCCATCGACGTATAAGCTCACGTCCCCAGTCTTTCCAATCGCTCTTACCAAAGTCCATCGAATTATCCCCATGTCAGTCATCGTACCGGATATCAATGCCTCGACCCTCCGGCCTGCGGATTTCAAGTGTCGGTCGCCCATCAGTACTCCCTGGCCGAACTGTGATGGAGCGACCATCGGGTAAAGTTCCTGTTCGCCCAGGACCATACCTTGTATTGATGTTTCTCACATTTGTAAGGTCAAGAGCATCAAAGTCGGCATTGGCTTGATCAAATCCTCCCGGTTTAATGTACAGGGTCGTCTTACCCTACGTCACGCGGCCTGGGGTTGCACCAGCTAGGATATCTTCCACGGTTCGTGGAGCGACCCCCGGCCGTCGGCGCACGACCCAACCACCGCCCAGGCCGAGCAGGCCACCGGCAAGGTCCGTTGCTGTTGGTCCAAGTCGGGCCGTGCAGCAGCATACCTTCCGACCATTCCCAGCGTACTGGCCTGCCGCGATGCCGCGGGATCTGTGGAACGTCCAGCAAACCCCGGCTCACTAACACTCCGTTTTGGATTGTGTCCAAGGCCAGCCCATAAGGTTGCAGCTTGGTCGGCAGCTTCCGCGTCAGCAGTGCCGCCTCCACTTCCCATAACGGACGGGACCCAGCATAACCCCATTCATAGGCATCACGATACTCAGGAGGCACCGGCCACAATTCCAATCTATCGACGCCACCCAGCGCCACAGCCGAGACGACCGTATCGGAGACGCTGTTCACGATGACTCGCGGATCGACACATACAACCCCCTCTGCCGCTGCACCCCAGATCTCGCTGCTGAAGGGAGTCCCAGTGCTCTGGTAGGACTTTCCGCCGATGTACAGCCCTGCACAGCTCAGGAGTCCACCGATGACGTAGGGAAGGATCAGTCCGCTCGGATCAGCATAAACCGTCGGGACGTTGAAGACGAACCGATAGAGGTTGGGATCGCCCGCGTCAAACCCAAGGGGATCAAGGCTCGTCCAGCGGCCGAGGCTTTGGAGACATATCGTCGAGCGCCTACCAACGGTAATCGAAACAACCCGCCCCAAAAAGCAGACTGTCTTTCTTCGATTGGTAAAAATCGTGCAGGTTCAACTTGGCAGGCGGGGAAGCTATCGCTGTGGGCCATCGTATCAAGCTGATCGTTCAGTGAGCTTTTTCAACTGCTCGACAGGGTTCCATCCTGGTGGCGGTGGCGTGCTTCCATCGCTCCACGGCATGCCTTCTGCAATCCACTTGGCTCGCCATTGCTCGTAAGTATATCCAAGATCATCGTCTGTAACGTCGAACTGAAACCAGCACGACGGGCAGATTTCATAGGAAGGGCCACCCGTCTTCGCACTGCGCGGCGGTTCACACAACCCCGGAAAGCCACAAACGGGGCACGTAAATGCTCCGAAGTCTGGTAAGCCGTGAGCCATGCTCTTTACCTCCCAAGCACAAAATGGGTGGCACAGCAGGCTGTCGTTCCCAGTACGCTAACCTGGTTTTGGCTTGAAAAAGGTTCTGGCAGTGCCATTGGCGTTATAGGCACCGAAGGTGATGGTCGCGGGGTCGCCGTCGAATCCGGGCAGCGGGGCTGTTCGGTGACGTAACCTGCGGCCCGACACTGCCAGCCAGCGTTTCCGCCGGCTTCGACGTAGGAAGTCTCTTTCTGATAACTCAGCGTCAGGGAGGGAGTCAGTCGCTCATGGGCCTTCCCGCAAGGGGCTAGAGAGAGGGAGGCCAGTCCTGCCGCCATTCCCTGCTGGCACGAGGTGTCTGGCGACCACTGACGGCGTGGCAGCTTATAAGGGTACGCTGCTGCCGGGCACTAGGACATTACCTATAGCTAGTGACGTCAACTCGCAGACCTACGCATCGGGAATGATAATGCAGCGAGGCAGGAAATCGCCGCCTGTCTCCCTCTTTGGGGACAAGCAGTGGGACCGCTCCCAACGGTGGGGATACGGGAGTGTTTGATACAGAGGTAGCCTAGCGCCGGTTCGTTCCTGCGCAAGAGGAGTCGCTGGGAATCAGTCGAGAGGGCAAGACAGGGGGCGTGAGTGGATCGCCGCAGAATCCACCGCCATTAGGAGAGCAACCATGCTCCGTTACGAGTACAAGGTTCTCACCTTTTATCCTCGCGGCTTACTGCTGGGGAGTAAGTTGGATACAGACAAGATGGAACAAGTTCTCAACGAATGGGCCGAAGAAGGTTGGCGGGTATTATCCATATTCACCACCCAACAACACTATAGTGGAACGCGGCAAGTCGTGGTGATACTGGAACGCCCTCGTTCCCTCTAAGTCCAGAGTATCCCCTGGATTCTCCTAAAAAATCCTCCCCTGGGTTGCTCATTAGCGTCAGGTCCCCCATTGGGAGGGTCTCCCGTATCTTGTCCCCTCCCGGATGAAGTAGTAAAATCCAACAACACTGGTTTCTCTAAGTCCTGCAATAGCTGGGAAGAATGGACCCCTTGCGACGGAGGTGTGGACGGGTTCACGGATTGGTAAGCGGAATTTTCTAAGGGGAACCGCTCGCATCGACTTGCTTAACTCGATGGATCCCTCCTCGTCGCAGGCCGACTTAGCTCAGCCGGTAGAGCGGCGCTTTCGTAAAGCGCAGGTCGTGGGTTCGAATCCCACAGTCGGCTCTCACCCCCCTTCATCAGGTTTAGCACTCAGTCCGACTGAATCGAGTCATCAACCACTCCTGTTTAGACCGATCTCTAATATCGTCTCGCCTCTTTCTCATAACGGCGCCCTCGTTATCTCCCTACCCGTTCTGGGTGTGTGATTCTCTCACCAACGCTGCTTCTTGACGCCCCAAATCCGACACACCTTCCTGTCGTCATCCGTCCACGATCGTATCGTCGCCGGTCTCTCTTGCTTTTTTTCGAAATGTTGTCCGGCAACATCGCTGCCTTTGCATGAGAGGAGTGAACGGACACCCCAGCGAAAGGCAAGGCAGAGGAGGCAATACAAAAAGGAGACTTTCTCACCAAATCCTAACACCCTAATAAGGAGGCAGAGCCATGTTTCGAGCACTGCGCCAATGGCTGAAACAAAGCAATCCGAATCAGTCAAGTCCAGCCACGCCTATGCTTAAGGTCGAAGCTCTGGAAGACCGCACGGTTCCATCCGCCTTCATACGAGATGGGATTCTACATGTACACGGAACCGCTGCGAATGATATCATCCGAGTCATTGAAACTGAGGCAGACTACCAAGTTATCATTTGGAACAACGAAGAATATTACAACCGCAGATTCAGCAAGTCTCGAGTCACAGCGGGCCGAGTTCAAATTGAGGGATATGCCGGCCACGATGAGATCCGACTCAACCTTCTCCGTTCATTACGCGGTACTGTGAACGGGGGCGATGGGAACGACCAATTGATTGGCACACGCAATAACGACGTTCTCAACGGTGGAAATGGCGACGACTACATCTTAGGTGGTGCTGGAAACGACATCATATCGGGCGAAAATGGTGATAATGTGCTGGACGGTCAGGCCGGGAATGATCTGATCGTGGGTGGACGTGACATGGATGATATATATGGGAGAGAAGGTAACGATGTACTCTTCGGCGGCGAAGGAAACGACGAATTATACGGCGGGGACGGCGACGATCGGCTCTACGGCGGAGGCGGTAGCGACGTGCTCCGCGGAGAAAACGGAAACGATTTCCTGCAAAGTGGGCCGAACTCCAACCTGTTGGGCAGCGTTCTGAGTGGTGGCTCAGGAAACGACCGCTTGGTTTCCCGGAGCCGGAATGACTTCCTATTCGGCAACGCAGGTCACGACAGCGCTAATCTGCTAGCTAACACCTTCGTGAGACACTGCGAAGTCGTTTGGATTTCCGTGCCTGGAGGAAGCCCTCAAACCGATAACTGGAGTTGCGGTCCGAACTCCGCCTCGCGTTTCCTGCGAGCCTATGGCATCGAAGTTTCCTACGAAACTCTGCGATCGGTGGCCGCAAGCTGGCCGGACCTGGTTTCCCAATCCAACCTTGGCACGCGGCCTGGATCGTTGCGAGATATGATCGCTAACTACCGCCCTGAAACCCAACTGGCCACAGGGGCAAGTTTTGAGACTGTTGTGAATCTGCTCCGTCAAGGCCGACCCGTCATCGCTCTGGTGGCTTCTGGCATCCTAAGCGACTTCTTGGGCAAAGTTGGCATTCTCCACTACGTGGTCCTCAACGGTATCGATGAAGCCACGCAAACACTCTACTACATGGATACGGATGGCGTGCAAAGGAGTTGGTCCTATGCGGAGTTCCAAGACCGCTGGAATTGGGGCGGCAGTTGGTTTACGGGCCTAGCGGGAGATGCAGCTCAGGGGTTCCTCAACAGCCTCGGTGTGCATGAGCGCACGATCATCTTCTGAGACAGGAGGAAACCAAGCCCCCGAAGATGCTTCCCAGTTTAGGTCTTTGCCTAGGCGTGATGATGGCGGAGCGACAGCAGAGAGAAACGTGCATGCCAATCGCGTTGTGCCTGAGAATGGCTGAGGAACCTGCAGCACCCTGACAAAGCCTTGGGAACAGTCCCCTTGCTCAGACATCGGTGAAAACCGTTGTCTGAGCTTTCAACGTTGTTGGGGCGAGGTCCAAGAGGGTTGGAAGGATTCTTGTTTGTGCCGGGCTTTGTGGAAGGCATCCGCCAGGAGCAGAATGGCTTCGCAGCGGAGGCGGAAGGCATCCCGAAGGTCGCCATCCTCAGCTCCAGCGAGCTGCGCATGGGCCTCCCAATCCACCGGTATGTTATGTTCCTTGAGAGCGGTTATGAGCTGTTGTTCGGTCTCGGCGAATTGGCTGAGGCGTTCCGGCGTGATCGTGCAATCATGTTGGCGGTAGATGTTAAGGGAGCGGGGCTGTTCCAGTTCTGGGTCCGTGAGCGGAACGTTCGCCTCACCGGTGTCGGAGGGGGTACGGAGTAGGGAATGGACCAAACCGATGATGCCTACCAGGATAATGAGTGCTCCCAAGAGAAAGAGGGGAAGCGACAGCGTTTTGAGTTCCTGGAGGTGGAGGAAGAGGGAAAGTAGCGCACACACCGATCCCGTAAGGATAGTCCAGACCGGCCAGTGGCGGGAGAGGGTCTCTCGTAGGCGCGTGAAGGACGAAGAGGAGTAGCGTGGTGCACCGGGATCGTGAGGTCCCCCCGGAACACGAACTAGGATCACCGTGATATTGTCTGGTCCGCCGCGGAGATTGGCCAGATGAACCAGAAGGCGGACGGCGGACTCCAAGGACAAAACATTTACGATAGCCCCGATTTCCTCAGGTTTGACTAGACCGGTCAGGCCGTCGCTACACAGCAAGAAGATATCCCCAGGCTGGACCGGATGAGGACCTTCGATATCCACTTCGACTTCGGGGTCCGGTCCCAGAGAGCGAATGATCACATTTTTCTTGAAATCGCCCAGTTCGTCCGGATCGACACCTGTGCGCCGGGCAATTTCCCAGACCCAAGAGTGGTCGAAGGTGAGTTGTTCGACGGTGTTGCCCCGGATTCGATATGCCCGGCTGTCGCCGACGTGGCCGATCCAAGCTCCCTCCGGGCGAAGAATGAGAGCGGTACTGGTAGTACCCATACCGCGGAATTCGGGGTTCTGCTGGCCGATCTCATGGATTCCAGTGTTCGTTTCGGCAAAAGCCCGGCGCAGAGCAGCAATCACCCCTTCGTGGACATGCTTTTGGTACAGATGGGGAATGTCCCGCACAGCCTTGACACTAGCCTTCTCACCAACCGCATGGCCTCCCATTCCATCCGCGACAATGAAAATGTGCCCACAACTGGCAAACGTGGCGGCATCGACGGCCGGCTTGGCGGCGCAGGCGTCCTGATTGTGGCTGCGCTTCACCCCCACATCCGTCAGAGTCGCATAACGAGGCGGTTCGAAAGCCGACACGGACAACCCTCGATCTTCCAATTCCCTGTTGTTGTCATCATACGCTATGAAGCCGCGGTCTGCGTGAGCAAAATACCCGAAAAACCTCCTCCGCGGAAAATCTTAACGTTACAGATGGGAGGAGTGCATCGCTCCGGACCTGATGCCTCCATTTTTCTCTAGCTTATCCCAAACACTCATGGCCACCTACTACCCATAGTATGGCAACCTACCTGCCTTCCTGCTCTGCGTCAATGGCCACATGGAAAAACTGGCTTGATTCTGCATGGTTTCCCTGGTAAAGCGGCGTCCAGTGGGGGCACCTCCACGAATACGGAACCAGGGGAGAGCTAGAGCAGATGCGTCGCAGAACGGCCACGATGCTCGGTTTGAGTCTAGCCCTCTGCGGCTGCGTCGAGCGGCGATTTGTTATCGAAGCCAACGTTCCTAATGCGCAAGTCTACATTAACGAACAGCCGATTGGAGCCGCCCCCGCTCACATGCTGTTTGAATATTACGGATACTATACGATCACCCTGTCTCATCCCGGCTATGAAACCTTACGCCAACGCGTCCACGTCGTCGCCCCCTGGTATGCCTATCCCCCTTTCGATTTTCTAACCGAGGTGCTCTGGCCCTTCCCCATTCGTGATGTGCGAAGGTATTACTTCGAGTTACAACCTGCCCGGCAACCCAATCGGGAGGAGTTATTGCAACGTGCGGAAGAATTGCGTCAGCGGGGTCAGAATCTGCCTCCTCCTGCCCGACCGGCTACACCTCGCGATGTCAGCCCCGATGCTCCGCCTCACACGCCGCCACCTTCTCCAAGTACCGATCCCCTGATCCCCCCGGTGGGTCCAGTGCCCCCCTCTTCCTGACTTGGGCGACTAGCAATACAGACGCCCCACGCGCGTACCTATCGGCCAGGTGGAGCACCTTCAGGACGTAGGAGGGGAAAGAGGATGACATCACGGATGGTCGGCGTATTAGTCAGAAGCATCACGAGGCGATCGATGCCGATACCCAGCCCCCCTGCCGGAGGCATCCCGAAGCGTAAGGCCCGGATGAAGTCGCGATCCATCCGAGCCATGGATTCCTCCTCACTCAGACCAGCGAGCTGTTTGCTAAACGTTTCCTCCTGCGTGATAGGATCATTCAGTTCGGTGTAGGCATTAGCAAGCTCCATGCCGTGAATGTACAGCTCGAAACGTTCGGCAATCGCGGGGTTGTCCCGTTTGCGTTTGGTCAGAGGACAGAGAGGAGCCGGGTAGTCGTAAACGAAGACCGGACCGACCAGTTTCTCTTCGACAACATCCTCAAACAATTCGTGAACCAGAACGGCGTGTTCCTTGCCGGTGGTGTCAATTCCTTCCGCCCGGGCAGCAGCGGCCACCTTCACCTCATCGGCCATATCGCAGCCCACATATTCACGGAATAGCTCAGCATAGCTGACCCGCTTCCAAGGAGGAGTCAGGTCGAGAGTCTTGTCGCCATAAGGGATGATCCGAGTGGGATAGAGGGCATCCACACACGCTAGGATTAGTCCTTCCGTTAAGTCCATCATGCCGCGATAGTCGCTGTAGGCATGGTACAGTTCCAGCATGGTGAATTCGGGGTTGTGCCGGGGGCTGATCCCTTCATTCCGGAAGACACGACCGATTTCGTAGATTTTTTCTAATCCTCCCACCAGAAGGCGCTTGAGATGCAATTCCAAAGCGATGCGGAGATACAGATCGATATTGAGGGCGTTATGATGCGTGATAAAAGGCCGGGCGGCTGCTCCCCCGGCCACAGCCTGGAGAGTCGGCGTTTCCACTTCCATGTATCCCAAGCGATCCAGATAGCTGCGGATGGTCCGGATGATTGTGACACGTTGTTGGGCACGCCGCAGCGTATCCGGCGTGTAGATCATATCTAAGTAACGATGGCGGAGGCGGTATTCGATATCCTCCAAACCGAAAACATCCTTAGGATGCGGCTCCAGAGACTTGGTGAGATAGGTCAGACGGGTGACCTGAATGGTGAGTTCATCGGTTTTCGTCTTGCCCAGCTCGCCATCCACGCCGATGATGTCACCCAGATCAATCAGTTGGGCGACCTTCCACTCGGTTTCGCTGACTTTATTGACCCGGATCATCAATTGGATGCGGCCTGTTTGATCCCACAACTCCAGGAACAGGAGTCGCCCCGCACTGCGGTACCGCAGGACACGTCCGGCAGCACGAACAGTGGGTCCCGGCTGGTCCTCCCGGAAATAATCCGCAGGCAGTCGGCGAATCTCAGCAATGGGCTGGGTGTTGTCGAAACGACCGCCCCACGGATCGATACCCAGGGCTTGCAACTGGCGAAGTTTGTCCAGGCGCGCTTGGAGCAATTCCGGGTTTGTCTCGGTCACGGCTGGTCTTCCCATAGATCTGGGGTATCATCCCTGTGTTGTTGACCCCAGTACGAATTCCCCTCAAACAGCATTCTCTCTTTTCGGGACTGATCATTTTAGGGTATGAAAGCGGAGTGGGAGGATAGAACTTCGATCGAAGTTTTACAGCCAGGTTCATCAGACCGTCCTAAAAGGGAAGTTGATGGGAAAAATCTTAGGAAGCAAAGGGACGAAATGGATCGGGGATGGGAAGAGCAGCAATTCCATGATCGGCAAGCGGCCCGCCGAGCAGCGGCGCTGGGAGATGATTCCCGAAAGTGGTGGGTAGACGAGGATGCCTACTTCGACCATGAGACTTGGCTGCGTTCGGCCTGGGCACGTCTCGAACCGAAGGCGGGACACAAAGTCCTGGATTATGGCTGTGGCCACGGGATGGCCGCTGTGATATTAGCCCGGCGGGGCGCGGAAGTGTTTGCTGTGGACATTTCGGCGGGCTACATATCGGAGGCGAGTCGCCGCGCCGCCTTCAATGGTGTCGTGGTACGATGCTTGCAAGCCGATGGCGAGGTCCTACCGTTCCCCAGTGCCAGTTTTGACCGCGTCTGGGGGCACGCCATCGTGCATCACCTCTGCGTGAAGCGCGCCGCTGCCGAGGTGGCACGCATCTTGCGCCCTGGAGGCGTGGCGGTATTCTGCGAACCCTGGGGTGGGAATCCGTTATTGGAAATCGCCCGGCGCTACCTGCCCTACCCCGGCAAGGAACGGACCCCCGAGGAGCGCCCCTTGACATCGGGCCGCTTGGCCCACCTGCGCCCCTACTTCGCGAACATCCACGTCGAGGGATTCCAATTGCTGGCCTTGGTCCGGCGACTGGGTTGGCGCAAGGGCATAGAATGGCTGCAACGTCTAGAACAAGGATTGCTTCGGCATTGGCCCGCGCTATGGCAATGGTGTCGTTACGTAGTCATCACATGCCGCAAGGCCAACTAGCCGCAGTAGAACAGTTACGGGACGAACGATTGGCGTGTGCTCGAGACAGCTTCCACCCCAAGAACTCGGACCGGTGGACTGGGGGCCTCCGAACATTGTCGGAGTTCGACAGAACTTCTAGTCTCACTGCCAGAGGAGCAGTGTTATGAACGAAGCCGAAGCAGGACAAGCGTTACAGGGAACGGTTTCATCCAATCCTCGAGAAATGGGGAGCCATCAAGCTGGACCGCCAACCCCAGCTCCCACCGACCCGACAGAAGAAGGAAGCGGTGGTACGAGGCCGTCAGCAACTCCGACTCCTGAAACAACGGCCAACAGCTCCCGTGCCGTAGAACGGGTGAAAAAGCTGCCGCCACCGAAGCCTGGTCCGCCGCGGCGTCATGTGACCCGCCCCTCTCTGCCTCACCGGCAAAGAACAACAATCGGCGAGAGTGGAGACGAAACCTCATCGCCATCCCCAGGGATATCCGAGGCGCCCCGTTCAGCGAAGCAGGTGTCCTTCCCCGGAACCACTTCCCCCACCACCACACCGCTCAATCGCCGGGAATTGGATGCACTCATCGAAGCCGAACTACAAGCTGCTCTAGCCGGAGTGGACCTGGAAAAGAGCTTGAGCGCTCCAGGAAGCACTCAGGCCGGCCCATCCCGTGTATCGACTGAAGCCAGCCTCAAACCCGGTCAACGCATTGAAGGACGTATCGTCGCCATTCACGGCCGGGATGTGTTCGTGGATATTCCCGGCGAACGGAGCCAGGGCGTGCTTCCTTTGGAACAGTTTGAAGGACAAGTCCCTCGAGTGGGCGAGACCGTCCTGTGCCGGCTGGAAAATTACGATTCTATTCAGGGCTTGTGGCAACTGTCCCGCCAGGGAGCTGCTCAACAAGTTAGCGACTGGTCCCAGTTACAACCTCATATGGTAGTGGAGGCGCGGGTTGTCGGCGTCAACAAACAACGGAGTGGATTGCTGGTAGAAGTTGCGGGAGTTCGCGGGTTTCTACCGGCCAGCCAAATCGATCTGCACCGCGTCGAGGACCTGGAGGCGTGGGTCAATCAGCGTCTCAAGGTAGAGATCATCGAGGTACGCCCTGCGGAACGCAACCTGGTCGTGAGCCGGCGCGCGGTCCTGGAACGGGAGCGGCAGCAACAAGCCGAGCAGTTCTGGTCCCAGATTCAAGAAGGGCAGATTCTTCGAGGAACGGTCCGGGCGATCCGGCCGTTTGGCGCATTCATCGACCTGGGAGGGGCAGATGGATTGTTGCCCGCCTCGGAGCTGGCCTGGCAGCGGGTGGAGAAGATCGAGGACGTTTTGCGGGTAGGGCAGGAAGTGGAAGTCGCAGTAGTGCGCCTGGATCGGGAACAACGCAAATTGACCTTGAGTCTGAAGCGCCTGACCACAGACCCCTGGGCCGAATTCGCTTCCACGATCCGGCCTGGCACCGTGCTCAGCGGGGTGGTGACTCGCTTGACCGATTTTGGCGCATTCGTGGAAGTGGCGCCGGGCATTGAGGGTTTGGTCCACATCTCCGAACTGGCTCCCCACCGGGTACGGCGGGTCAGCGAAGTAGTTCAGCCGGGTCAAAAGGTCAATGTCGAAGTGCTGACTATCGAACCGGAAAATCGCCGTCTCTCCCTGAGTATGCGGAGTATCGCCCAACGACAAGCAGAAGCCACAGCAGCAGCCCAGGCCGAAGAGGAGCGGGTAAATCTCCAGGAGGCGATGGAACGCCTGGCCCAACGTAAGCCCAGCCGGCCTGGTCTGCGAGGCGGCATCGGTTCGGAACCATTGCCTCCTCTGGAATGAAACTCGCCGGATACTTATTCCCCCCGCGCACGCAGAACTCCAGGATGTCGACGAGCGTAGAAACAGGGAACGTGTCGTTGCAGGATCGACTGCAGCAACGAGGTAGGCATGGGTGAAACTGGGGACACATCCCTATCAGTCGCCCATCTTCTGGACCGCCTGTTTGCCAATGTAGGCACAGTTTTTCTCGGCAAGCCCGAGATAGTCCGGCTGACCGTGGCGGCTCTCTTGGCGGATGGCCACGTGCTCCTGGAAGATGTGCCAGGGGTGGGTAAAACCTTGCTCGCAAAAAGCCTGGCTCGCAGCCTAGGATGCCGCTTCCGCCGCATCCAATTCACTCCGGACCTGCTCCCTAGCGATCTCATCGGAGTCACGCTTTATCGAGAACATAACGGCGAATTTGTCTTTCAGCCCGGCCCCTTGTTCACCGAGGTGCTCTTGGCAGACGAAATCAATCGTGCCACTCCCCGCACCCAATCCGCTTTGTTGGAAGCCATGAATGAACGCCAAGTCACGGTCGATGGGGTAACTCACCGCCTCGGTCCTCCTTTTCTAGTCATTGCGACCCAGAACCCTTACGAATTCGAAGGGACCTTCCTTCTTCCAGAAAGCCAACTGGATCGCTTTTTACTGCGACTGCGCATCGGCTACCATGACCGCGCTACAGAACGAGCGATCCTGCACCAGCACCGGAGTGGAGAACCGGGCGAGGACCTCCCCGCTGTTCTGACAGCCGAGCAGGTACGGCACTTGCAAGCGGTGACCCGTGCGGTACAGGTGGAACACGATATCGTCGAGTACATTCTGGACATTGTCGAGGCCACGCGACAGCATCGGGAAATCATTCTCGGAGCGAGCACACGGGCGGCACTGGCCTTATACCGTGCCGCTCAAGCCTGGGCCGTCATCCACCAAAGAGACTACGTGATCCCCGATGATGTTCAGCGCCTGGCCGTGCCTGTGCTCGCCCACCGCCTCATCCTTCGTAGCAGTACCGGAGTCTCGGCCACCACCGCCGAAACACTGGTACAACAAATTCTCCGCACCTTGCCCGTTCCGTCGTGAGAAGCGACGAGCCGGTTCAAAACCGATCCCTATTTCCCACGGCACTCTCTCCCCGGCGATGGTGCCACCTCAACGGAAAAGCCCGGTTACAATAGCTTCAGGGAGAATATAATCTCCCAACTTCGATAGGGTAAACTGCTATGTCTATCCTCCTAGCTCAGGAACTCCCTCCTAACAGGGATGCATCACCGGGGAGCGGTGATTATACGCCCTCCTCCCCCGTTCGAGGACAACAACCGCGTTGGCGACTGAGTGCGGAAGGTGCCACTTGGATCGGCATTTGTCTGGTCGTGGGACTAGTTGGGTGGTGGAAAAGTTTCAATGCCGTATTGCTGCTGGCCTATGTCATGACAGGATTGCTCGGAGGGCAGCTTTATACGCTGTGGCGCCGCCGGCAGGGTTGGCAGGCCCATATGTCGGCACTTCCCACCCTCTTTGCTGGGGAACGTGTTCTAGGACAGATCGTGGTCACAAATTCGGCCCACATGCGTGCTGATTGTGTTGCCGAGATACAGATCGGACCGCAAACCTTCCGCTGGTACTTGGAGGCAGCCCCACCAGGCCAACAGCAGAGCATTTCCTGGACGGCTATTCTGCGGCAGCGAGGCCGTTTCCCCATACAACTGCATCTCAGCGAGAGTGACGGATTCGGCTGGTTCCACAGGCGCACCGCGATTCCCGGCGGCGAGGTGATTGTCCTTCCTGCGGTGGGGGATATTGACATACCGAAGCTGCGCCGCTGGTTGGATCACCAGATTCCCGGCGCCATGATCACGCGGCCCTCTCAGCGGCGGATCACTCTGGAGCCGATCGAAGTCCGGGGCATACGTCCCTATCGTCCGGGGGATTCGCTCCGAGCCATCCATTGGCGCACCACGGCCCGGAGGCGGCGCCTGATGGTTCGCGAATACGACACCGCCTGCGGTATGCCCGTCGTGCTGACACTTTTGCCTCCGGCCTCTCCTGGCCCCAAGGAAGTGACTGAGCGATGGGAAGCTACCCTATCATTTGCCGCAACCATGGCCTACTACTGGCCGCAGACAGCAGAACACACCCCGTTCGTCCTCGTGATTGCTGGAGCTTCCCCCCATATCCTCTATTTGCCTCCCTCTGGTCAAGGAATAAGGCACATCCTCCGTCCGCTGGCTGACCCCACAGCGTTCACTCCAGATCCGCCGCCACCGACACTTCTTCGTCGTATCGGCCGTTGCGTTCATCTGGTGCTCACCCCCAACACAATGCTCCCTGATCCGTCTCCGGAAGAGTTGCCCTTCGTCCCCCCAGGACAATTGCTCATCCCGCTGACCCTGGAGCAACTCCCGTCCTGGTACACTCCGCCAGGAACGTTAGCTCCAGCAATAGAGGGGTAGTTAGGTTTAGGCCCAAACCACGAGGGGAGAGTTGTCATGTTCTGGTACACTGCCTTTCGCCGAAGTTTCTACGCCACGTTAGGCAGTGCCTGTCTAGCTTTGGGTTACGCCGAGTACGCCCTCCTCCCGGAATCCTCTCTCGTCGCCGCGATGGTCCTTGTGTCACTGGTGGGTTTGTACTTTCGGGAATCCCGATGGGCGGTTTTATCCATCCCGGCAGCTAATCGCCTGGGTGCGCTGGTCGGCGTGCTCACCCTGTTCTGGGCCGCCTGGCGTATGGGACGCGAATGGACTCAACCTCAGTTGCTCAACACCGATTGGTCCTTACTGCTTGTGGCATTGCTCGGTCCGCTTACGATGGTATTGCTGCCTGCCAAACTTCTGCGGCGGGACAAGCACGTTGGGGATTACTGGTGGTTGCACGGCTTGGCTTTGGCTGCTGCCACTCTAGCCGCCGCGATGACGGAAGATGTTTTCGGTTTCGTTTTCCTCCTGCTATATGTGACTCTCGCTGTTAGCAACTTGCGTTTGCTTCATGTGGCGCACCGGATAGGTTGGCTGCCGCCGCTGCCAGGGCAGCCCTTCCATCGAGTCCGGTATATGATGACGACTCCGAGCATCCGTTGGGGAGTGGCCCACGGCCTCCTCCTCGTGATAGCAGCCCTCTTCCTAGCCCTTCCCCTCTATTTGCTGACCCCTCGTTCTCCCATACCGCCTGCCACGTTTGGAAAGCCCCGCATTGAGATCGGTTACGCCGCAGACCAGATGCTAGACCTGACACAAACAGGCTATCTGCACAGCAATCGGACGCCGTTGTTTGAAGTCACTGTGCAACGGCCGGACGGTTCACCGGGCCAACTCTCACCGGAACAAAGGTGGCGGGGGAGAGAGTTGCGTTTGTACAACTCCGGTCGCTGGGAAGCCGGCAATACCCGCCTGCCCACCATTGTGCCTAGCACCCAGACATCTCTGCCCTGGCAGTCCCCGCAGCTTGGACCGCAGCAACTGCTTTTAACCTTTCATCTCCGGCCTGGGAACCGTTCCTTTTTCCTGGCCGATCCTGTGGCCTGGCGAGCCAATCAGCCCACCCCTATTGTCAGCTTGCAGCAAGGCCGCCCCCCTCTACCGTGGCAATGGCTCGGCGATGGCACTTTTTATGCTGATTTGGAGGAAGCGGAACGGTTCCCTTATCAGCAGTACTGGCACCCCGCCGATTTACCTGATTTGAGTCCTCCTTTTGTCATCGTGGAGCCAGACCCAGCTCCCTTGCTGCGCGCCTTGACCCAAAACCCTCTGCCCCGCTTGCAGGAGTACGCGGATGACCTCATCCGCCAGTGGATCCGAACAGGGCGTCTACCCGCGGACCTGATCGACCCTGTCCTCCAGCGGCCGCGCCGGCAGTATCATGGCCAACTCGCTCGACTCTTGTGTGAATATCTCCGCAGCGAAGCGGGGCTTCAATACACTACCAACTTGCGGATCACTCGTTCAGACCTGGATCCGATCGAGGATTTCCTGTTCCACAGCCAGGCCGGTCACTGCGAACGCTTTGCCAGCGCTCTGGTGCTCCTGTTACGCTCTCAGGGCATTCCGGCTCAACTGATCCTCGGTTGTAAAGGATGGGAACCCTTGGACCAACCGGGACGTTATCTGGTCCGCCATGAGCATGCTCATGCTTGGGTCGAATGCCTGTTGGAGGAATTTCAACCCCCTTTGCGACCCGGTATGCGACCCGTCAGCCGATGGCTCAGCCTGGACCCCACACCTTCTGCTGATCCCTCTGTTTCCCCACCCGGCAATTACTGGCTCCAGCGCACACATCGGGAGGTTCAGCAATGGCTCCGCGACTACCTGGTCGAGTTCACGCCTGAGCAACAGCGGCAGGCCTGGATCGTCTTGAGATCGTATCTGGGCTGGCTGGCGCCTTGGATCGGCGTAGCACTTGGAATGGCTCTGGCCGGTTCCACTCTCTACCGTCTCTGGCAACACCGAAGGCGGCCTGCAACGCCCCCATCCCGCCAACCCTGTGCTGAATTGTTGGCATGTCTGAAACCTTTGGGTATCGTACCTCTTCCCGGCGAGACGATAGCCGCGTGGGCCGAACGTATCACCGCTCGCATGCTCCAGGACAACTGCCTCGCCCCTTATGCCGACTTGCCCTTGACTTGGGTCCACACTTACTACGCCGAACGTTTTGGCGGACGGAGCTTCAGCATCGAACACTGGACTGCCCTGCGGCAACGCCTCCAGGACCTGAGCCACCAGCTCCGGCAACGGCCTGCCATCACCGCGAACTCGCCCACCTCCTAGATTAACCGTGTGACCTTCGACAGGGCGTTGCTGACTCTGTGCCGCATTCTCGTTCTTTTTGTGATTTCCCGGAAGATTTATTGAAGCCAAGCGCAAGGGAGGCGGACGAGAGGTAGGCAGGAACAGGAGATTTCAAGCCCAAAAGGATGTTTTCCCAATCGACCGGCTCGTCCGAGGTGCAAACCCCATGAGCAGCCAGGTTCGATGTTTACAAAGCCACGACAGCGTTCTCGTGGTCATCGACGTGCAAGATAAGCTGCTGTCCCGTATCCCAACAGCGCCTAGTTTGGTGAAGAACATCGCTTTTCTCCTGGACGTGGCCCAACTGCTGGACGTACCGGTGCGGGCCACGGAACAATATCCCCAGGGTTTGGGAACTACGACTGCGGAGTTAGCCCGCCGCTTGCCACGTCCACCGGTGGCCAAGACTGCTTTCAGTTGTTGCGGAGCCGGGACATTTCTCGAAGAGCTGGAGATATTGCGCCGCCCGCAGATCGTGCTGACAGGCATGGAAACCCACGTGTGTGTCAGCCAGACCGCTTTCGATCTGCTCCAGGCCGGCCTTCAGGTTTATTTACCGGTGGATGCCCTCGGCGCGCGCTTTGCCATCGATCATGAAACCGCCCTGCGCCGGCTGGAACGGGCAGGAGCCATCCTGACGACAGTCGAGGCGATCGCCTTTGAGTGGCTCCGAGATGCCGCCCATCCGCAATTCGCTTCGTTTCGTCAACTGGTCATTGCCCGCAGCGCATCCTAAGCCAATCTTCATCGGTGGGGGAAAATCATCACGATTTCCCTTTGCAATCCCGTTGCTTAAGGGAACATCCTCCGGAGTGTGCGAAAACTTATGACCTCGGCCTCAACACCCTCGTTACCTGGTCAGCTCAATCCGACGCCCCGTTTGCTGCTAGGGCCTGGACCCAGTGATTTGCACCCCCGCGTGGTCGCAGCCATGACCACTCCCCTCCTGGGTCATCTGGACCCGCAGTTTCTTCTGCTGATGTCGGAAACCCAGGAGATGCTCCGGGCCGTATTCCAGACCCGCAATGAATTGACCTTGCCGATTTCCGCCACTGGTTCTGGCGGTATGGAGGCCTGTTTGGTCAATCTATTGGAACCGGGGGATCGGGCCTTGATTTGCGTCGCTGGCTACTTTGGCGAGCGGATGGCCGAGATGGCCCGGCGGTGCGGCGCGGAGGTCCACGTAGAACAAGAAAGCTGGGGCAAGACTTTTTCGCCAGATCGGCTCCGGGAAGCACTCCGCCGAGTCCGACCGAAAGTCCTGGGAATTGTCAATGCCGAAACATCGACCGGGGCCTGGCAGGATATTTCTTTCCTGGGTGCCCTTTGCCGGGAATTTGACGCTCTTGCGGTCGTCGATTGTGTCACGTCCCTGGGTTGTACCCCTGTCGCCATAGATACGTGGCAAATCGATGCGGCGTTCAGTTGCTCTCAGAAAGGTTTGAGCTGTCCTCCTGGTTTGGCTCCGCTGACATTCGGCCCACGAGCGCTGGAAGCTCTCTACCGCCGCAAAAGCCCCGTCCGGAGCTGGTATTTCGACCTGACTGCCTTGCGGAGCTATTGGGGCACAGAGCGGGTCTATCACCACACAGCCCCGATCACCATGATTTACGCCCTACGCGAAGGACTTCGTCTGGTTCTGGAGGAAGGACTGGAAGCCCGTTTTGAGCGTCATCAGCGGCATGCCCGTGCCCTGCGAGCGGGACTGGAGGCTCTAGGTTTGCGTACCCTTGCTGAGGAATCTTGCCAGCTTCCCCAACTTCATGCTGTTCTCTTGCCTGATGGCGTCAACGATGTTCAGGGGCGCAAACGGCTCCTGGAAGAGTTTGGCATCGAAGTCGGCGGCGGACTGGGCGAATATAAGGGTCGTGTCTGGCGTATCGGGCTGATGGGGTACAACAGTCGGACCAACTGTGTCTTCCAGGTTTTAGCAGCCTTGGAGAAAGTTCTCATCGATTGCGGCGTGCATTGCAGTCGCGGCAGCGGGGTGGCTGCGGCCGAAGCCTTCTATGCCAGCAGTTGAACAGATCGAGCAGGCGTAGGCAGGTGTTGGCCGGCCGGCGAGTCGGTACTCTAGACCCTTCCCATGAGCCAATCATCAGTAGCGTATCTCTGCGCCCCAGTTGAGCATGGATACGTAAACTTGCGTTGTCCTCCCCGTGAGACTCTGACTGAGATTATATTGATGCTGTGCTCGTTGCACATTCCACCAGTACAATCCTGTATAGCCAAAGGTGAACTTCACATGCCGGGAAACACGCAACCCCACGCGAGCGTTGGCTTCGCTCACGACGGAAAAGTAGTTGATGCGATTCCCACTGTCACTCAACACGAGCGGCAGGGTTACTCCCGCGGCACTGAGCAAGCGGATTCGGCTGAAGTCCGTGTCACAAGCGTTGTTACCCAGTGCCACTGCGCCGCTGAGCTGCAAGGACCAAGGTCCCTCCGCCAAGGACATGAGTGAGCCGATCTGAGCACCGTAGAAGTTGTTGCTGGTACGGACATTATCTTCCCCCGTTGCTGTAAAAGCGGTTTGTACGGAAGTACTAACATAGTTCAGTCTCAATTCATCTCCCAAACGGAGTTGCCGATAACCTACAAATGTTTCCCAGCGTATATCATCTGTTGATATCCACACTCGTCGTAGTTGAATATCCCCTCCCACAAAACTTGTGCGCACAGAGGCCGCGGCAGAACCGACCGCCACTCCCGGAAAACTCACAAAAAACGGCAATTGGATGTTGGTGGCTGTATTGATCAAATTTGTTCCTGGAAACGCCGCAGTCTGGAACACGAGGGGGAACAAGGCGCCGAGGGTGTCTAAGCTTGGAGCCGTCAAATCTACCACCTGCGGCACCACCACCACATTGGTACCATCACCCAGCACTGTGAGCGGGTCACTCGTGGAGTAGAGGGAATAGTATCGTGCCGCCAGGCCCCAGTGGTGTTTCTCGCCGAACCACACCCCTACTTCGGCTCGCAGTCCAGGACGCCAATTGTCCAGCATTTTGCGTTCACCGAAGACGAAGGTGGTCGTAGGAACGCCGATGGCACCGGCCTGGGAACCGGCCGTTATCGGTCCACTCGTGATGAGAGGCGGCACATCCACGCCGCTCGTCGCTCCCAGCAGCAATTCCACATTGCCCCAGCTCCACATTCGTCGCGGACCCGTGGATTCCGCTAGCATAAACTGTTCCGGTGCTGGATACGCCGCAGGGTCAAAGGGACTGCCTCGCCCCCCAGGGATGTCCATCACAAACTGCTGACCCAACGGCTGCGCTTGAGGTGTAGCTGCGGGAAGAACTAGAGGAGCAGCCAACGGACCAGCAGGAAGAGCCACTTGCTGGGGCGCTGGCGGAAGGGGAGTTGCAAAGAGACTGCCAGAAAAACTGGCATCTGTAGGGACACGCCACGCTCCGCCCGGACCTAGAGCATAATCGGGAGCTAGCGCCGCTCCTTTCTCCTGCGAAGTCGACGGTTTTGCAGTATTGCCCTCTATTTCTCCTAGAACGCTGCGGTTCGCATTTTTTCCCACTCCAGAGAGAGCTGCGCCGTCTGCACTACCGGATGCTACCTGTCCGTAAACCGACACGGCTCCGAATAGCATCCACATCGCAGCATAACATCCCCGCACCATGGCCGCGCCACCCCTCACTCCGGCACGTTTCCGAGAATCCGCCATATCACTCTTATCGACATTTCCCGCAAGAGAGGTTTAGTGCCGGGAACTTTCGGGGGGTGCAACCAGATTTTCTGGGGGTTCCCTGCCGGGCAGCTCTGCTAGTCTGGGGAAACATCTCGCGGGTTCAGCCCCCACCCCCAGAGAATCTAGTTACACCCAACTTTCGCCGCGGGAGAAGGAAGTTTCTCTGATGGGCAGGAAACTCCGGAACACGAGCATCTCCTGCTGACTTAATGTTCGGCGAGCGAGGTGGAGGTGTGGTTTTCTTGGAGAACATGTTGGAGGAAGCCGAGGCTCATGAGTTTTCATGGCTTGCGCCACCGGAGAACTTGGCCGCCGAGAACCCCATCTTGATATTTTCCATCCCGCACAGCGACATGGCCGTTGATCAGAACCCAGCGTACACCGGTGGGGTATTGATGAGGTTGATCGAAGGTGGCGGTATCTCGGAAGGTGTTGGGATCGAATACGACCAGATCAGCGTAATAGCCTGCCTTGATGTAGCCGCGATCCCGGAGTTGCAAGATGTCGGCCGGCAGCCCCGTGGCACTCCGGATGGCTGCGGGTACCGGAAGCAATTTTTCCTGTATCGCATAGTAACCAATTTTCCGCGGGAATGTGCCATAACTGCGGGGATGCGGCACTGTCGGGCCGGGGTTCTGGACGCCTCCATCGCTGGCTGTAGCCACCCAAGGCTGACGCATGTATACCCGCACGTCTTCTTCATTCATCCCGAAGTGGACAATTTGCGCTCCGCCCCGCCGCTCGATTTCCAGCACAATATCCAGAGGCTCCCGTTTTTCTGCCTCAGCAATCGCAGCGATTGTTTTGCCGTTCCATTGAGGGCGAGCGGCGAAATGAGCAATTTGTAGGCGGCGGGCACCCTCCCAACCCCCTAAGAGCCGGACCACATCGGCTCGCAACTGCGGGCCGATTTTCGGATCGTCCAGGCGTTTCAGAAAGTCTTGGGGCGTCCCCTCACGGTAGCGCGGCGGCACTACGGTTGCTCGTAACGAGGTACTGCTCGCCGTGTAAGGATATTGGTCCGCTGTCACAACTAAACCCTCTTTCCGCTGAGCTTCGATCAGGCGGACCGCTTGGGCTGATAAACCCCATGCTTCTTTACCGGAAGCCTTGATATGCGAGATATGCACGCGGCAACCGCTCTCCCGGCCAATTCGGAATGCCTCCTCCAATGCCGCGAGCAGGCCGGTTCCTTCGTTGCGGATGTGGCTGGCATAAAGGCCGCCATAGCGACCTGCCACTTGGGCTAAAGCCACAATCTCCTCGGTCGCCGCGTAGGTTCCAGGATTGTAGATCAAACCGGTGGAAAGCCCCCACGCTCCATCTTCCATCGCTCGCTGCACCATCTGCTGCATCTTCTGCAATTCCTCCGCCGTAGGAGGACGATTGGCATTCCCCATCACGGCGGCACGAATGCTGTTATGGGGAGCTAAATGAATCACGTTGGTTCCGATTCCTTGTTCCTGGAGTGTTCGGAAGTACTTCGCCACATCGGTGGGGCCGGAACCGCAATTGCCTGTCACGACCGTGGTACAACCCTGCATCACATAATTTTTGTTTGCTCGCCCGCCTTTATTGAGTAATCCAGAATCGCAATGGGTGTGCAAATCGATGAAACCGGGACAGAGCCACAATCCCTTTCCATCAATTACCTCCGCCCCCGATTCGGGCTGGATATCACCCACAGCGATGATTCTAGACCCCCGAATGTAAACCGAACCGACCTCCGCAGGCCGTCCGCTACCGTCGTATATGGTCACTTGGCGAAAGAGCAAGTGCGTGGTGGGTTCCCCTCCAGGAGAATGACTTGACGAGGACGGCTGACCCCGCGAAACCTTCAAGCCTTCTGATGCGCCACCCGCTTGTATTCCTCTCCCATCGCCTGATGGCACTCCCATACCGACCACGACCGCCAAACATCCCACCAATCCAAAGGCTCTCTTGTAGCTGGCCATCTGTTATTCCCCCTCTTTATCCACGTGGTTGCCAACATTTGCCGGAGTCCAAGGGTGTAAAAGGTATATTCCCACCCTGGTGTGGCAGTCATTATGAGCATCACTCCAGGATTAGCAACAATAATCCTCTTCCCACCCTCAGCCACAAAAGGGGAGGATAGAGGAATAACCCCTTCTGCCAGTCCTGTAACATTTCCTTGGTCTGGTCCGGCCAGCCGCAAAGGGGGATCGGAAAGGTGGGCGAGCCAGAATAGATGAGACGGTGGGCAAGGGGCCCAGCAATTAGCCTTCGACCACCTCCTCCGAGGCCACAGTGGCCGCAGCTTCCAGTGCAGTGACTTCCACTCGTTCCTGCTGACCCTCCCCAAAGAACAGGAGCAAGGGACTAGCCACAAAGATGGAGCTGTAAGTACCCACGATCACACCGATGAGCATGATGAACGAGAAGAGGTGGACTCCTTCCCCGCCAAAGGCGTAGAGTACGAATGCGACGAGGAAAACGGTCAAACTGGCTAACACGGTGCGCCCCAGGGTCTGATTGACGCTGTCGTTGATCATTTGCGGCGTCAATCGCGGATCTTTACCACGGACTTCACGGATGCGATCGAACACGACGATGGTGTCATTGACGGAGTAGCCCACCAAGGTTAGGAGGGCCGCCACCGCCGCCAGGTCGATCTTGAAATCCTGGATGCCCAGCATGTTCATGCCCGGAATGACATGCAAATAATGGCAGACGGCGATCGCTCCCAAGGTAAAGCAGAGGTCGTGAATCAGGCAGAGCACTGCTGCCAGACCGAAGGTCCAGTTCCCGAAGCGGAACCACAGGTACAGGAGCATCGCTACCCAGCTCGCAAGGATGGCGAAGAGCGCTTGCTGGCGGGTGTCCGCTGCCAATTGGCTATCGAAGACTTCTAACCGTTCCGGTTCCGGAGCGTTATTGAAAGTTTGCTGGGCTGAACGCAGCACGCGGTCCAGGGTCTCCCGTTGAAGCTTCTGCTGTTCTGGATCAGGTTTAGCTGCCGCGAGTTGGGAAAACTCTGGCGAACGGCTAACGTCCAGGCGCATCTGGGTATAGCGCCCTTCGACAGCATCTCCTGCCCCCGTCAGGGTAAATACACCCCGCGGATCATGCTGGAGAACTACGTAAAATTCCCGCTCCAAGAGCTTTTCGACGTAGGAACGTGAGGTGGGGCGGGAAAATGTCAGATGGACAACGCCACCCTCGACGGTGTAATCCAGAGTGGCTCCATCGAGGATGGACCGGCCGTTGTCATCACGCAGGAGACGCTGCAAGCTAACGCGTACCAGGTCGTCTTCGCGTTCTGTGGTGCGAATTGTGAAGTAACGGCTCTTTCCATCGGGGTAACTTTCCCCCGAAAGATACATCTGTTCGACAGACACATCGGGCAAGGTCCGCGCGCGGGCCAGGACGTTCTGCTTCATCTCTTCGATGTCTATCTCTCCTGCCCGTCCTGGCTTCTGGCTCAGTGTGACCAAAGCCTGGGACGTGCTGCCATCCGGATTCTGATAGGTGATCTGATAGATAAAGACGTTGGCCGCCGCGGTTCCTCCCTCGGTCTGATTGATCCAGCGGGCATCGATAGCATTGAGCCAGCGTTGCTGATTCTCTTCACCGAGAAGATCGCGGAATCCCGCTTTGCCATCGGGGGTACGGGTTAAGGCCCGTTCCTCTCCCTCCTTGAGGCGGCCGGCAAACACCGTTCCGCCGCGGAAGTCCACGTTCAAGCCATCCTCACCACGATAGAGGAATAACCCCAAGCCTAGCAACGTCAGGATGGTCGTCACTGTGAAAAAGTAGAGGCGATACTTCATAGGATTGAAGTTGGGGCGATCAAACAAGCGGAGCATGCGGAGCTGGGTGATCCAGCGACGGACCATGCCGTAGTCAAAAATGAGCCGCGTCATGTACAGCGCCGTGAAAAGGCTGATCACCAGGCCTAAAGTCAAGGCAATGGCGAACCCTTTGAGCTGATCGTTGCCAAAGACATAGAGTACGATAGCCGTGAAGATACTCGTCAGGTGTGTGTCCAGGATGGTGGGCAAGACGCGGGAGTAGCCATTGCGGAGGGCCAAGGCCAGACTGGCCCCCTTGTTCCGTTCCTCGCGGATCCGTTCGTAAATAAGGATGTTGGCATCAACGGCCATGCCAAGCGTCAGAACCAATCCCGCCAAGCCGGGCAGAGTAAAGGCAGCATTGACCGCCACCATAAAGCCCACTGTGAGCAACAGATTGGCCAGAAGCGCTATACACGCGACCAAACCCGCAAAACGGTAGTAAATGAGCATGAACAGGAGAATTGTCACGAAGGCCGCAGCGATGGAAAACGTTCCCCGGCGAATCGTGTCAGCCCCCAAGGTGGGACCGATGGTATTTTCACTCACCGGCTTTTCTCGTAATTCGGCAGACAAAGCTCCGCTGCGCAGGATGTGCACCAGGCGTTCCACAGTCTTGCGGTCGAATCGCCCGTGAATCTGACCGTGACTGGTAATCTCCTGTTGCAAGGTCGGTGCGGAGACAATCCGCCCATCCAGGAGAATGGCCAGGTGACGTTCGATGCCGGAGCTTGGCTTGTTCCGCCGAGTGATCCGTCCGAACTGGCGAGCACCCGCACTGTTGAAGATGAAGTCCACCGCGGGGTTGTAAGCCCGGTCCACACCGACGTTTGCTGTCAGCGTGATGTCGCCTCCAACTCGGAGGGCATCTTCGGGTGAGACCCGTGTCAGCAGGAAGTACTCGTACTTCTTGCGATCGACCAGTTTCTCCGCCTCGGCTTCGGATTTCCCTTCCCGGATCAACCGCTGTTTCTCGGCCTCTTCGCGAGCAAGTTGGTCTTCGTCGAGACATTCCCGGCTATACAGCACCATCGCCGCTTGGGAGATATCAAAGACAGGGTTGCGATCACGGCCGACGAAGAGGACTTTGCGTTCTTGCCGTGCCCGTGCTGCCTCAGCCCACAAGCCGCCGCTCCCCTCGAAACGATTGGACAAACCGAGCGTCTCGCGCTCCTCCGGAGCTAGCTCGGCCCATTGGTAACGCACAGAGGCCCGCGTTTCACCAATGACGACTTCAAACTCACCCTCAGGTCCTTCCGGCGGCAAACCCTTGCGAGCACGAGCCTCCAGCTCTGCGGCGTCTTTCCGTTCGAGGGTATCCCGTGCAGCTGCAATCCCTTCGGCGTCATCGTGGCCATTGGCTAGGATGCGAAATTCCAGGACTCCCATCTGCGAGATGAGGCGTTTGATCTCTTCGATCTCTTCCGCCGTCAGATTTTCCCTCCCACGAGCCGAACCTCCTCCCACGGGCAAAATGATCTCGATCCGTGTCGTCCCTATAGGCCGAACAGTGACATTTTTGATATCCGTAGGGTCGATCCGCCGCTTGATCTGAGCCGCCAGTTGATTAACCTCTTCCTGGGTCAACCCTTCGCTGGCACCGCTCGTTCCCGACTGTTGCTCCCCCAATGCCTCCTTGCGGAGCTTGGTCCGCTCCAAGTTGATCTCGTAGACTAAGATGGTTCCTCCTGCCAAATCAATACCCAGTTTGTACTTATCAAAGCGGAAGGCGTAGAACGCGGCCAACAAACAGGGAACCAGGCAGATCAGAAAGCCACGTAGAAAGTTCCGTTGCATAGCAGTATCCGTTGCACGCTCGCTTCCGGGGTGGTTACCCCATCCCCAAGGACCAGTAGGTCGGTGCTCGCAAAGATCACACGGGTTTCAGTCTTTCTTACTCGCTTCTGCTTCGTCCGATCCCAGAATCTGCACAACTACACTTTTCTTGATTCGCAACCGAGAGTCCTCCGAGCGGATGACGATTTCATCATCTCCGTCCCGGATTGACACCACGATGCCGACAATCCCCGCGTTGGTCAATACCTTGCTGCCACGCTTGAGCGAGGCCATCAGCTTTTCCTGTTCCCGTCGTTGCCGCCGGCTTTGCGCGGGAAACACCACCAGCATCAGAAAGAGCATGAACAGAGCTACGATGAATAGGGGGGTCAGAGCATTCCCCCCCGGCGCACCGGCTGCCGCTTCCTCTCCTTCCTGCGCGAACAGCATCAATAGGCTTGCGATGATCATTGTTTCACTCTGGTGCCACCGATCACCCCATCCCACCGTCAAAATCGCCGGAATCGTTGGATGGGCTAACACCCATTGTCGCTTTCCAATCCACCTTGGCTAGGGAACACCGAATTCCCAGTCACCTGATTCCCCCACCGGGACACCCAACCGATCCCCAGCAGGACGCCATAGCAGGCGGCAAAATCTCCCTCGTCCTTTCTCCCGCGGGTACGGAATAATCAATCTAGGAATCCTTCTTTCAACGGACAAGACATCGCTCCTTCTCGCCGCCCTTCCGGAATCTTCTTCTCTATTTTGACATTCGGTCGGGATATTTTGGTCATTCTTCTTCGGGATCTGGATCATCCCATTGGTTCAAAAACCGAGATAGAGGCCCACCGTGATCATCGTCTAGCTTTACCACAGCTTTTCTTCCCCATTCGTTCTGATGCCAATCTGGTGCGTCTGAGGGGAGCAACCGGTGCAAAGCGCTCTTTACCTGACAATCGGAGCCTGGCATATAGCAGATCGCCTTGGGGAAAGAAACGACCGGGGGTCAAACAGGCGAGACGATAACAAAACAGGTGGCAGAACGTACAGGGAAGCTCCACCTATGAGGCTCTGAGCATCCCGTCCTCCGTTGTCCGCGGGAGTGGAGAACGTAAGGGGGTTGCAAATCCAAGAGCCGACTGTGACGCCAAAAGCTGGGGGGAGCGGACAGGGCGTTCGTCCTCTCGGCAATGGGATCTCAGAGGGAGGGGGAAATGGTTCTACATCGGCGCACCGGGAAAGCATGGCTCGTGGGTTTAGTCCTGTGCAGTTGGGTGCCCACGGCGTGGGCCGAATCTCCACGGCCGCCTCGCATGTCGCTCTGGGACAAACTTTGGAGTAGTCGCCCCAGCAACACGTGGAGTCCCACGGACCGCAGAACGGCAGGAGCGCGGGGACCGATCGTCATTTCTCCGCTGCCTCCCGAAGTCCAGGCCGAGGCTTTGCGGGCTGAGCAGGAAGCCTACTTGCGGCGGGTGGCTGTGTGTACCGAACTCCGCAGGGTCGCGGTGGAACGCGGTGATGAGACCCTCTACCGCCAGGCCGACGAGCTGGAGCGCGAGGCAGAAGCCTTATACCGTCTCCGTGTCGGACGCCTGGGCATTCAACTTCCCCGTTCCCAAGACAAGTTGGCTCACAATAACACCCCACGACTGGACCAAGAGGAACAAATACGCGCAGCAGCTCGGCGTCTGTCCCCACCATCTCCCTCCATGCCGGCCACTGCCGAGGTCCGTGTCCGGGAGGTGAAACCATGATGTCAGTTTGGCGATGGCATTTACTATTGATGCTAGCGATCATCTGGTTAGGCGCGGGATGTACTCACGTCCGCCCTGTGGGTCCATTCGCCGCCCGCTGGTCTATCCCGTCATCCCAGGCCTCGTCACCGCCATCCCCTGTCACTGTGCCGGCTCCACGCCCCACCCCACCGATGAATCTAGTGGCTGCCGACGATGTCTTGCCAGATAATCCTTACGCCGCCGTCGCCAAGCTGAAAAGCGAACTGGAAGCCGATCGCCGCCACCTGCCGGACCCTCCACGCACAGCGGAAATATCCCGCATCCGTGGTCCCCTCCGTTGACCTAAGAACTGGCTCCTCTCTGACTATCGACAATCAGCCTCTTCCATAAACTGCCCGTGCCGGCGGAGGGAAAAGGCCCAAAGTTTCCGGGGTCACGAAGTCCTACCGCAATGCTCACGCCGTCGGGAATAGTTTCGGGAAAGGAATAGAAAGGGACGGTTAGAGTCTGAGTCAATTCGGAGGCTGGAGTCAACCTTTTTCGACAAATTCCGCAAGGCGCAGGACACGAGGAGGCCGACGCAACTTGAGCAAGGCACGCGCTTCGATTTGACGGATGCGTTCGCGCGTGATACCGAACTGCCGAGCGACCACATCCAGGGTCCGGCACTTGCCATCCTTCAAGCCGTAGCGTAACTCGATGACCTCGCGTTCCCGGGGAGGCAAGCTCCGCAACACTTCCCGGACCCGCTCCTGTAACAGACGGCGGTCAGCATTTTCTCCCGGAAAAGGATCATGATCATCCCGGAGAAAATCTTCCAAGGCATGATCTCCGTCCCCCCCAAGGGAATCGTTCAGGCTGACCGGTTGGCGACCCACAATCCGCAGGGAGCGCATCTCATCCATTTTCAAACCAGTCGCGGCGGCGAGTTCTTCATTACTTGGATCCCGTCCGGTGGCTGCGGACAATTCACTCCGCTTACGCTCCAGGCGAGCGAGTACCGAGATTTGATGGCATGGGACTCGCACGGTGCGGGCATGGTCGTGCAGAGCACGAGTGATCCCTTGGCGAATCCACCAGGTCGCGTAGGTTCCAAACTTGAATTTCAACCGCCATTCATACTTATCGACTGCCCGCATCAGTCCTCGATTTCCCTCTTGAATCAGGTCGGAGAAGAGCAGCCCACGATTGCGGTACTTTTTGGCGATCGATACGACTAGGCGCAGATTAGCTTCAGCCAACTTTTGGCGCACCGCTTGGTACTGGTGGCGCCGTTTGCGGAGGATTTTCAGACTGGCGAACAATTCGGCGGGGGTCATCAGAGCACGCAGCATCACCTCCCGCAACGTTTTTTCGTGTTGGGCACGTTCAGTAGGAGACGTGGCAATAGCGCGGGCTAACAGAAGGTGGCTGACTTCATCGGCTACGTCGGCCAGTTCATCCATCCACCGTTCTAGGATTTCGGTCCGCGGAGACAGCTCCTGGGCCAAGCGCCGGCACTTGCGTAAGCGGTACCAGCGATCACGCCGCCATTGTTCCTGGTCTCCCCGGAACTCGTCGCGAATTCCGGCGGCGAAAACCGCATGTTCCTGGTCCAAAAGATGACACAAGGTGGAAAGATTGGGTTTCAGACGGCTCAGAATCTGACTGCGGGATAGTCGCAATTCTTCCGACGAGTAAACATCGATGTGAGGGTCGATCGGCAGGCTCCCCGCCGCGATGCGCTCGAACATTTCGCGCACGCGGAGTAACATCAGAGGGCAAAGTAAAGCTGCGTTGCGGAATCGATTGCGGTAATACTCCAGACGCTGAGCCAGTTCTAACTCTTCCTCGCGGGTCAAGAGGGGGATAGACCCCATCTGCCGCAGATAGACGCCGAGCGTATCATCGGCACCGCTTTCTTCCTCGACTTCTTGGGCATTATCCTCGTCGAGGATGGTATCTTCCAGTTCCTCGTCCCGGAGTTCGTCGATGTCTGGTTCCACGGTGTCGTTCCAATCCAGTTCACACTCTTGAGGAAGGGGCAGTGGTGCTTTGGTAAGCTCCGTATTTTTGCCGCCATTCCCACTTGGAGTTGGGGTGGCCGCACACTCGGCCTGTGAGACGGTATCATTGGAGCTTGGGCGACTCATCATTTGCGTCTCCGGCTTGGGCGAAATCCGGAAGGTTCAGTAGGCGAATCCGTCCTTAGCTTGCTGGGAGGATAGCCTCATCTCGACACCTGTGCTCCTAAGATGCCGGCTTCAAGATACCGGGCGATCCATCACTCAGCTCAGGAACAACCCGAAGAAAAATGTCGAGGGTATCCGGAGGCCGTTCACTCCTTCAAGCTGTAGAACGTTCACTACTGAACCATACGCAAACACCACCGGAAGCGGACAGACGACCGAACGGTCATCCCCCCGCGACCGCACGGCTGACGCTCCATTATACCCGCTCCGAGGTCCCAAGGTGTCTGTTTCCTCCAATTTCTTGCCGATTTCTGCCCGTGTAAAATCCCCGCAACGGTTATAACATGCTTGATCGGATCCCGTTGGTTATTGACGGCGTTGAGCGCTGCTATTGGCGGTGGGTTCCATCGAATGCAAGGGATGTGCCGCTCGTGATGTTCCTTCACGGAACAGGAGCCTCCGCTCCCTGGGCCGATACGGAGACGGGCTGGTCTCAGGCCGCCCAAAACCATCGGTTCGCTTTGGCTCTACCTGAGGCTTTGCCCCAAAACCCCCTGCTGCCTCCCCATTTCCGGGATAATCCTCAGCGCTGGAGAGATGAAGCCGATCCACGGTTCCCTTCTCTTTCTCCCCCTACTGGAAGAGGAAAGGTGCTACACTCGACAGTTTCACCCTCTCTACCAACCTCCAAAGCAGAACAGGAAGATAGCCAGGAAGGTAGCCAGGAAATCAACGATGTCGCATTTCTGGACACCGTTATGGACCAAATGTTACAGCAGGGATTGGTCGACCGCCGTCGCGTTTATGTGACCGGTTTTTCCAACGGTGCTGCCATGACTTTCCAGTACGCAGCTCGCCGGAGCCACCGCCTGGCAGCCATCGCCCCTGTAGCAGGGTATTGCCGCGGCACACTACCACCCTCGACCCATCCCGTGCCCACTCTCTACCTGATAGGGGATGCCGACCCCCTTGTGCCCCTGCATGGCGGTCAAGTTCCCAGTCCGTGGGAAGGCCGACTTGTCCGTCGGCCCCCTGTCGCCGAATCCCTGGAACGCTGGGCTACCTGGCTTGGATGTTCACCCATCCCCCGACTGATTGAGGACACACCCCTCTACCGTCGGGAAATCTACCCTGGAACGGTGACGTTTGAGGTGCTCATTGTCAAAGGGCTGGGCCACCACTGGCCAGGGGGTCGCGGCGGCTGGTCAGCCCGGATCGCCGGTCCTCATCATACCCATCTCAACGCCACAGACATGATCTGGCACTTTTTCCGCCAACACTCGATCCCTGAAGTTGCTACGGGTGCATGAAGTGTGCACCGATCGTATCCCAGAGGCAGCCATTTACGTCCATTCAAAACTGGACCACTTCAGACAGTCCTTTGTGAAACCCCGGTCCAATTTCCAAGTTGGGGAGCGAAAAGGGCCAGTCTGAGCTATAATGCGGCAGAAGTTTGAGGGAAACAAGGAACCCGAATGACTCGTTCCTGCCAAGTGAAAGGTGCCTCTGCTATGGATCGGACTGGCCAGCGATGGTGCGGGGGGATTTGTGGTATTGCCCTGCTGATAGGAGGGGGCATCAACCTCCCTTTTGGAAATTACACCCCGGCTGAAGCAGCCCCTCCTCAGTCTTCGCACAAGGGCGCTCCGGATGCAGGAGACCCTCCTCTGTTCACGGGCTGGCCGGAAACCCCACCTGCTGCCGTTCTGGTCTTGAGCGGTCAGATGTATGGGTACTTGCAACCCTGTGGTTGCAGTCGCCCGCAGCTAGGGGGGTTGGAACGGCGGGCACAATTTGTGGCCTATTTGCGAAATAAAGGCTGGCCGGTCATTGGGGTGGATGTGGGAGACCTGCCCCCTGTGGCGGGAGTCGTCCGCGAACAACAGTTGTGGAAGTACGCCATTGCCATGCAAGCCCTCCGAGAGATGGGATATGTCGCCATCGGAGCGGGAAAGGCTGAGTTCACGCAAGGTTTGTATGCTCTGCTCGACCAGTACGCAGCCATCCAGGAACGCCCGCCTTTTCTGTTAGCCGGCAATGTTCTGGGTAAGCTAGGAGCACAACTCACTCCGCGCACGGAGGCGTTTCCGGGTCCTGGCTCTCGCCCGATGGTGGGCTTGCTGGAATTGCCCCGCGTCGGTTCACTGACAATCGGGATTGCTGGAGTCGTCGGACCTTCGGTGCAAAAAGAGATCACCTCCTCGAATGCTCGGACCTTGATTGGCTTCGCTCCGGAAAAGGAGGCTTTGGCCGAAGCCGTTGTGGAGCTGAAAAAGCAGCAGACACCGCCAGCCTTCAATGTCCTGTTGTACCAAGGGACAGAAGAAGAAGCCCAGGCTGTCGCCCGGCAGTGGCCGCAATTCCCAATCATTCTGTGCCGCTCCACCGACGTGCTTCCGCCGGAAAAACCGCGAGAAATCACTCACCCCGATGGCAGCAGGACTTTCATCATCCATACCGGTTGGAAAGGACAATATGTCGGCGTCCTGGCAGCTTTCGCTCGGAAAACAGGCGGGTGGGATTTTCGTTACCAACGCGTTCCGCTCACGGAGCGCTGGAACACACCGGGTTCCGAGGAAGCGGCCCGGCAAGCCAATCCCATCCTCCGCCTGTTGGACACTTACTCGGAGCAGGTGCGGCGGCGCAACTACTTGGCTCAGTTCCCGGAACATGTGCATCCTGTGACAGCCAAAGACCCTAAGCAAAAGCCAGCTTTCACCGGTTCCGAGGCCTGCCGCTCCTGTCATGCTGCGGAATATGAAGTCTGGAAACAATCCCGCCACAGCCATGCTTACGAGACGCTGGAGCACCACGCCCGCCGGCCTGCCGGACGCCAATATGATGGGGAATGTGCCGTCTGCCACACAGTCGGTCTAGGTTACAGGACAGGTTTTCGCAATGAGCAATCCACACCTCATCTCAAGCACGTGGGGTGCGAAAGCTGTCACGGGCCGGGGAGCGCCCACGTTGCGGATCCAAAGAATTCTCTTTACCTGAGTTTGCAATCACCTTGGCGAACCGATCCTGCCGACCGGCTCCCTGATCTCGCCGTGATACAACGGCTCGCCTCCTTGACTCCCCAAGAAAGGAGCAAGGTCCCACTCTCCACCGCCCACCAGCGTGCTTTAGCCGCCGTCTCCAATATGTGTATGAATTGCCACGATGCTGATAACGACCCGCACTTCGACTTGCTAACTTATTGGCCCAAGATCATCCATCCGAGTAAGAAGTGAAGCCAGGGGCGGAGAGCATTCCGCATTTCGCTTTCGCCGGGGTGAATTCATGCTTTCCTACGCCGAAAGTTTCCCCCCACTATGCCCCTTCTATTTCACCAGATTCTTCAACTCACCATTCTGGAAGTGGCGTTGGATGTTCGGATCATCCGTATTGAGTTTAGGCATCACTTCGCGGGCTTTCTGCCGTCGCGCCTGAAACTCGAAACCAATCGGAGCGACGATGAGGATGGCGGCGGGGATCCACAGGAACAGAATGGTCGGGAAGAGCATCCAGAAGCTGGCCCGCTGAGCGCGAGCATCGGCCCGCTGCCGGGAAGTCTGCCGCAGGTGGGTGGCATACTCCATCAAAGCATCGGTCACATCGTTCCCCAGTTTCTGGCATTGGTTGAGCATCAGAGATAGGTTGCGCACCTCTTCCATCTGGGAACGATTCGCCCATTGTTCAAAGGCGACGTTGAGGTTGAGCAATTCCGCCTGCCGCACAACAATGTCCAGTTCCTGGGCCATGTTCGGGAAGGGGAGACGGAGTTGGTCGGTGACGCGTCGTAAGGCGCCGAGCAGTCCTTGACCCGCCAGCAAGGCGATGGAGAGCATATCCGCAAAGACCGGCAGTCCCCGCTCAATCTCTCGGCTGCGGGCACGAGCCTTGAGGAACACATACAGGCGCGGCAGGGAGAAGCCGAGTGCCGCCAGGACCACCCCACCCAAGGCGACGTAAGGGATGTAGGGTGGTTCTACCAGCAGGGCTGCTCCCACCGCGGCGAACAACGGCGCAAAGACAAGCACCGTTCGGATAGCTCGATACTCAGCGAGAGCACGGGGGCTGTAGTATCCCGCTCGGATTAGCTCCGGAAGAATCTCTTCCCGGTCGCGGGCTTCGCCAGGCACACCGCTAGCCAAGACCTCGGTCATATCGCCGAGGATCAATTCCGCTTGGGAATCACCACTACTGGTCTCCAACGGCATGCGGACGGCCGTCACCGTCGAGCGGCGAAAGAGAAGCAAAAAGAGCAAAAAGAAGGCCAGTGTCACACTACCGCCGACTACTAGATACCATATCCACTCTATCGTCATGGCATCACCTCAATTACTACAAGCAGGTATATGGAATAATTTGGTTCCCCAGGCTCAGTAGTAGTAGCGGCAATCTTTTGTATTTACACCCTATTTCTGTTACACGAACTGTTCCTGTCTCGTCGAATCAAAGTTTCCTCACCCGTCTAGTGCAAACAAGGAAGCTCTGAGGTTGCTATATCACAATGTTAGCTTTTTTACACATTTTCTAAAATAAATATATTTTATTCCTTTCAGTTGTTTTCTGAGGCTGTCAATAATCGACTTTGAGAATCTGGAGGAGCCAGACGATTCCTATGGCTTGCATAATCGCGCACATGAGTATGATACTCCAGCCGCCGGGGCTTTGCATGAAACTCTGGACATATTCCGGTTCGGCCAGGACGTAAGCGAGTAGGAGCAGTGGTGCAGCTAGTCCGATGGCAATGGCCACGATCCGTCCTTGGGCTGTGGCGGCAAGGAATTGACCACGGTACTGATTGCGATCGCGAACGCTATCGGCTAGCCGTTCCAGGAGCAGCACCAGATTGCCGCCAGTTTGGGTGTAGAGGCCGACGGTAGAAACGAGCAGATCAAAATCCATGAGACGAATCCGGCGAGCCGTGGATTGCAGGGCGGCAGTGGGACTCAGACCCAGTTTCATCAGACCGACGGTGTGCTTCAACTCATCCGCGAGCGGGGGGGTGCCCTGTTCCGCGTAAAAGCGGATGGCTTCTTCAATCGGCAAGCCTGCACGCACGGAACCGGCGATCATGCGGAAGGCATCCGGCAATTGATCCTGCAACTGACGGCGGTACCGCCGGCTGGCTATGGCTACCACTCCCAAAGGAATTCCCAACCCCAAGAGGATCCCCAGCACGGTCAACCCCAGGTTTTCTTTCCAGAGCCACACGCCGCCTCCAAAGAGTGTGGCCAGAAAGATCATGACAGCTAACACTCCCAGGGGAGAGGCATCCAGACCGGAGTGCCGCACAGCGGTCTCGAACCAGGTGTCGAAGCGGGTTCGCAGGTCCGGTTCTGGCTCAGGAGCGATTTTGGTCAAACCCACGCCGCTATCGGGAGGGCTAGTCAGGCGGCGTTCCGCGAGGCGACGCCGTTCGGCCAACGAACGAGAAACCACCAATATGGCAGCCAGGAGGCAGAGCACGGTAATGCCGATGCCGAACAGTCCCAGCGGTCCCAGCGATTCCACGTGTCGGTCCTCCCCAGCAAGTGGTGCCGCAAAACGCAAAGTCCCGCTTCCTGCATACGCCTGCGTCCTCGCCCTGCCTTACGTGGCTCAACCTAGCCAGCCGTAGGCGGGATAATGAGTTACCGCGAAGGTACACTTCATCCTTGAAGGGAATGGCCCGTCGTAACCTGACAGGGATGACTACTCGTCCTTCCAAACCCGCTCGCGGAACATGTCATCGGGTAATTCGATCCCCATGGCCTGGAACTTTTCCAGGACGCGGGGCCGATAGCCCGTGGCGTAAAACTCTCCGAAGGCCCGGCCATCGCGGACCCCAAGTTGGCGATAGCCGTAAATGTCCTTTACATGATACGGCGGCGGGTCTGTCCCCAAAAGTTCGGAAATCCGCACCACTTTCCGCATTCCCCCTTTGAGTCGCGCCAGTTGTACCACAAGGGTAATGGCGGTAGCGATGTAATGACGGATCACCGGCACAGGCAACTCAAAACCCGCGAGCATCACCATCATTTCTAAACGGGTTAGTGCGTCGTCGGTATCGTTGGCGTGGATGGTGGTGAGGGAACCTTCATGGCCGGTATTCATGGCTTGGAGCATGTCCAGGGCTTCGCCGCCGCGGACTTCGCCCACGATGATCCGATCCGGACGCATGCGCAAGGCGTTGCGGACGAGTTCGCGCTGGCGGATTTCCCCCGTTCCTTCCACGTTGGCAGTTTTGGTTTCCAGGCTGACCACGTGCGGTTGGCGCAACTTCAACTCCGCCGCATCTTCGATTGTGATCAAACGTTCTTCCGGAGGAATGAATTGGGACAAGGCATTGAGCAACGTGGTTTTCCCGCTGCCCGTCCCGCCGGAGATCAGGATGCTCACGCGGGCTTCTACGGCGGCCTGAAGCAGCCGGAGGAACTCCTCCGGCATGGTGCGGTTGTCAATCAGGTCCTCTCCACTGAGGCGGACACCGAAACGGCGGATCGAAAGCACTGGTCCGTTTAGTGCCAACGGCGGCAAGATAGCGTTTACGCGGGAACCGTCTTCCAAGCGGGCATCCAGCATGGGAGACATTTCATCTGCGCGCCGGCCTACGCGGGCCGCTACCCGCTGAATGATCTGAAGCAGATGAGCGTTGTCGTAAAAACGGACATCCGTCAGCTCCAAGCGGCCGTGACGCTCCACATACACTGTATGGGGGCCGTTCACCAGAATATCCGTGATTGCAGGATCGCTCATGAGCGGGTCGAGGGGTCCCAAGCCGAACACCTCGGACATGACCTCCTCGACCAGTTGCTCCCGTTCCAGCTCGTTGAGCAGTTCCGGGGCGTTGGCACAAAGCTGGGTGGCCAAATGCCGCACCTCCCGCCGGAGGCGCTGGGGTTCCCACCGATTGAGCTTCGACAGGTCGATCGTTTCCACGATCCGCTTATGGATTTCCGTCTTCAAACGGTGGTAGCGGGTATGGAACGTATCGCTGGTAGGACGTGTTTGACCCATGATGTCGATCCTGATCATGACCGCCCGGCAGGCGGTCTGTGAAACATACTCGTTTTTGCCGCTCCGGCCTGGAGGGCCTGTGCCTCCTTGGCAGACCCAGTCCTGATGTTCCACCCTTTTGGAGGTGGATGCGAGTCCACAAAGCGCACGTTTGGCGGAACCGATCTCGGCTTGCCCTTGCGGATTGGGCTAACTGTTTGCCGATGTCAGGCGCGCCAGCAAAGCAGAGGCCAGGCGGCGTAATTCCCGGCTCAAACGCGACCAGCGGGCCGTCTGGGTTACGGACCGTCCGAGGATCAGAGCATTGTTCACCGCCCGCGGGTCGTCCGGCAACCAGGCTTCGATCTTCCGCTGCAAAGCCTCTTCCGCCTTCTGCCAGGGAACTTGTCCGGATTGACCGTAACGGTTCGCCACGATGACGATGTCCTGGGCGGAAACCCCGTTATCGACCAGAGTACGGACATATTTCCGAGTGAGGCGCAGACCCGGCGGGTCCAGCCGCGTTAGCACCACGACCAAATCGGCAGCACGCAGGATTGCCTCTGCCTCCAGGCCATGTTGTGGTCCGGCATCCAAGACAATCCAGCGGTAAAGATTGCGCAGGATGACCTGGAAGTCGCGGACGTTGTCGGGTGTCAACTCTTCCGCCGCCAGGGTTTCCGGAAAATACGCGAGCACATCAACCTTGTCCGGATGTTGTACGGCCGTGCTGCGGACCATACTGCCGTCCATGCGCTCGCCGGCCTGGATCAACTCGGCCAGGGAGTGCTTGGGCTGGAGGTCCAAGTTCAGGGCCAATTGGGGGACGCGAGTACCCAACTCGGCCAAGACCACATTCTGCTCCCGTTCTGCCAGAGTAAAGGCCAGGCCCGTCGCCACGGTTGTGCAACCGGCTCCGCCTACAGCCGCGGTTACACTGACGATGCGCCCGCGGATTTCGGGAACCCGCCCACTCCGGCGCAGCTCCTCGATGGCCTCCAGCAACCGATCGCGGACGGCATCGTAAGGCCAAACATCCGCAGCTCCGGCTGCACGGGCGGCTTCCACCACTTCCGCATCCTGCTGATACCGCGTGATAGCATACACCGGCTGTTGCGTTTGCTCAGCCGCTTGGCGCACCGCTCGCAAGGCGGTTGCCGTGTCTCCATCCAGGAAAACCAAGACCAGATCGCCGGGGGGTTGGCGTACCAAACGGACCCGCAGGTCACTGAGCGGCACGCAATCGCTAGCGGCGCAGTCCAATCCTAAGTGCAAAGCGGCCCGGCGACCGTGTTCCCGTTCGTGCTGTCGCTCTGCTGCTAGCAGTACGCGCATAACGCCAGAGGATTCCTCGAAGCGGGATTCAAGCATGGCGGCGTCCCCTCACCAGAGTGGCATGCGGTTTACTCGGCAAGTCGGACGCGACAGACCATGCGATTATTTTCCCAAAACGCAGGGGGCGGTTCCCGCGGCTCAGTCACCACAGCGGCGTGAGGCAGAACGCAAGGTTGCAGGATTAGCACCAGATTCGACCCTTGCGTCTGGATTTCCACAATCCGGGCTGCCGTCCAACCGCTGACGCGAACCTGTCCCTGGAGCGTATCATATTCACTATAGAGTGGCCAGAGCCGCGCTGCTCCCGTACTGGCCACATTCTGTAAAGCTTCCAGCAGCATCCCACGCGCCGGACTGCCAACGGGCGGCAAGCCCGCCGCACCCGGTACATTCACCTTATTATCCCCTCGGAGCACAAAACCGCCAGCTCCAAATTGCCGTTCCAGTTCCGGTCGGCGGATTCCCTCCTGGATCTGCTGAATGGTCCCGGCGAAATCTTCCACCCCGATCTGAAGAAACAGCGCCGAGCCGGCTGCCGGAGTACTCCCCCCCAACGGCTGAAGGATTTCCGGCAAGCCATCCGCACCGACTTGCCAGCGCCGATTGACACCGTCGTAACTCCAGGAATCGACCAAACCCTCGTGCCATTGGGCTTCCCAGCTCCGCATGTCGGTCCTGCTGGGGTCCGAATATAAGGCGATCGGGATCAGAGGGATGGGACGATCATGGCTAGGGCGATAACCGACAACGCGCCAATCCAGGAAGGCGGTGGCCCGTGCCATAATCGCCTGCTGGGGAGGCCGGCCGCCCCACAATCCCGGCAGCGCCGAGCGCCGTACCGCGACACGCACCGCATTGATCGACGCATTGTCCCAACTGTTCGCATCCGCTGGCAAGGGGGTTAATGTTCCTCCCAGGGGGCGGTCCAAATGGCCGATGACAATGTCGCCATCCGGGTCGTTACTCTCGTTGAGGTCCAACGTCAGGCGTTCATCGCCGGCCAAGTTGAGCTGGCCGATAGTCTGAGCCATCTGGCGGGCTTGGCGGACCCGGTTTTGCATCGGGGTTTGATAATGACTCCGCAGCAGGAGACTGTCGTCCGCCAGCAAGCGGGCACCGGCTAAAGCCGCCGCATCGGCTCCCCCTTGCGCCTCGTAGCGCACATCGCGTAGCAGGCCGACATACACCACAAAGCCGATTAACAGGAGGAGAACAGGCAGGGCGATGAGCACGCTAACGCCGGAGGCACCGGCACGGCCACGCCAACACCGACACCGAGGCTGGGCGAACATGCGAGTCTCCCTTCGGAAAGATTCAGGCCGGGCGAGCTGCTATGCACACGAGCTTCACGCACCTCCTGGCATGGGGACACGCTAGCTTTCCTGGCGGTAACTCGGAGGATCACGACACGGGCTTTCCCCGCGTCTGCCGGTGTTCTCTGCTCCCCAGGGATTACCACCGGGGGGGAACAGAGGAAACCGGAGGCTGACGACCCTTTGCTCCTCTAGATCATTGCCGAGCTTGGGCAGCGCGCCGAGCCTCCTCGCACGTCTTGCACTTTTCGCCAGTGGCACTGGGCAAACGGAAGGAGATCGGTGCAGAGGCCGCCGCGGCGGGGAGGCTGCTAACCCGGCCCATGCTATCGCGGCTGCCGCCCGCTGGATAGACCGGAGTGTAGGGCGGAGGAACGGCATCGCGATTGTAGTTGCCGTTCGGATTGGGCGGCACGGCACCGGGCAGAGTCGCGGGGTGGTAAGCCCCACCGTGAGGAATGATGGTGTAACCCGCGTCCTTGACACCCGTCAGATGGTGGATCACCGTCGCTCCTGGGGGCAGCCCGCGAGGGGGCGGCGGCTGGATGTTGAATATCCGCATCAGATCAGCGTCGCTGACCGCCATTGTTCCCTTGACGATCTTCTCGACCCGCTGGTCCTCCTGGGCATATTCCGGACTGGAAGGATCGGAGAAGACTCCGGGCGGCAGCTTCGGCGGAGGAGAAGCGGGCAGCAAGCTCAACTGGCCCCGTGTGCTGGCGTATTCGATCAAAGCTGCGCGATAGGGGTTTGTCTGCAGCGTGAAGTTCAGCGGCTTGTCGTCCGGGTCCATCATCAGCACTGTCCAGGGAGTGTTCCGCTTCATGACGATCTTGCAACTGCGAGCGATGCAGGCCGTCCGCAACTCCTGCTGATCCCCGATGGTGACCTCGGTGGTCAGGAACACGTCCACATATTCACCGACGCGCAACTGCCCGCCTACCGCTCGGCTCTTAGGAACCTGCACGTTGACGGCCCGGGTGCCGGGTTCCAAGCGCCGGCTGATCTCCTCCGGCAGGGCGAGTTCCTCAAAGTAATCTTGCAGCAAGACCTGATCAGCCAGAACGTTCCGCTTGAGCACACGCAAGGCGGCAGCAGCAGGCATCGGCGGCAGTAGCTTCGACCGCCAGTTTTCCCCCAATCGAGCTTTGAGTACCTCCGCCTCGCTCGGATCCAGTTCCCGGACCATGACCTGATCGGCCATGACGGTCGTTCCCTCGAACATGTTCTGCTTGGCCACCAGCACCTTGAGCGGCGGGGGTGGCGGCGGTTCCTGAGCCACCTTGCGGTCAAATAGACCGGCATACTTGGCGACCGCGACGGCCCCTAAGCCGATCAGTAACGCTAAGGCCAAGGCGAATACGGTGCTTGCTCTCATGGGCGCTCCCTCATGGGGTGTTCAACGGGGTTGAGGAATCTTCCCTGTACGGCTCCGGCTCCTGCCTCCTTGATCTCCTGGCAAGGTTCGTCTTATCCGAGGTTTTCCTGGTCTCACTCTTTCAGCATGATGGACCGGCCGATGAGTAGCTCACTGGGGGGGGCCGGCACCAGCCAGGTCATCGTGGCATCGCGCACGCTGATTTCGACCCGCACTTCCAGCGGCTCTCCCGGTGCGATGGGGCTGGGTTGCCCATCGGGGCGGCCGATGATCACCTGAGCGCGGGCGGCACGGGTAGGACCCAGCACAGCAGCGACCACTTGCCGCACCTCAGTTTCATCCCCGCCTAAGGCCGCGACTCGCGCCGCTCGCACGCTGGCTTCCCCGACTAGCTGCTCGGCCACCAGGAGATCGGCCAGACCCACCAGGCCCGCGGCCACAGCCAACAGCAGCGGCAGGACCAGCAAAGTTTCCACGGCTGTGGAACCCCGCCGAACCTGACGCCGCGCTCCAAACTCATCCCACCTTGCGCTCGATCTCGTCATGGGCGACCCATCCGGTTTGAGGAGTGGCGGGTGAGACCCCGCGGGGATTCACTATCTGCAATTCCCAACGATAGACGTACAGCAAAACGGCCACGAGACTGATCAAAAGCGGCAGCGAGTAGGTCATCCGCATCGGCCGGGACGCCGGAAGGGCTTTCCCTTCATTCATGGCCCGGCGATCGGCATCGAGTTTCGCCATTGTGGCCTTGATCCGCCGGGGGGATAAACCGCTTCCCACGACGCGGAAGAAGACCCAAACCAAAAGCACGATCGCCGTCGCCAGCCAGACGAACAGAAAGCCGCTCAGTCCCAGCCAGGCACCAATCGCCGTCATGAGTTTCACGTCACCTCCGCCGCAGGTGCCCATCACCCAAAGGATGAACATCAGCACGAAGGCCACGGTTGCCCCCACCAACGCCAGCGTCAGACCATCCAGGATACCGAGCCAGACCGTCCCCGTTTCCCACACCCACAACGGCCGGCCCATAGCACCCTGCCATCCCCCGCGCACGGCATTGGCGATCAGCCCCAGCACCAGCATCGCCACGGTCAGCACATTCGGAATCTTGGCCCGCTTGGTGTCTGTCCACGCAGCGATGCCGGTCAGTCCAAACAGCACCCCGAGAAAGACCCAGGCAAACCATACGTTCGGGAAAAAGGTTCTCTCCACGGGGCGCCTCCTAGACTTCTTTTCTCGGCATATCCGTTAGGATCGAAATTCATGCCGCAGTCGCAACTGCTGGTCCCTCTAAGCAGAATGGGCCTCGGGAGGGGCGGCTCCCGAAGCCCGATTCCGTTCGGTGTCAGCTCAAGCTACGATCACACGCCGCAGAAGGCCTGGTTGATGTCATTGTTACCCGGAGGAGTGGTTTCCACACTGGTTTGTCCGAATGCAGCACGACCAGCAGTGTCATCCGCATCCGAACCCTGCTTGCTGGCCTTGCAGCCGCTCTGCGTGACAACATGATAATCCTGGCTCAAGGCGAGGATGGCATTGGACAGCTCGGTGTACTCGACGTTGATCGCCCCTTCCAGATTGGCGAAGCCGACCACCAAGCCCAGACCGACGATCGTGACGAGGAACAGGTACTCGACGGAGATGACACCAGCCTCGTCCTTCCACAGTTTGGCGAACATGCATGAACCTCCCATGCAGTGGGGGGTTGGGATCATTCCGCCCTGACCGGCCACACGCCGGTCTGGACCGATGGGCGAAGACCCCGCCCGCCCCGATCTTCCTCCCGTTCCCATGCAGCAGAACCGGGAGTGTTTTGGGCACGGCTCAACCGATCGGGCGACCATCGGGAACCGTGAGTATTCGGGCGGCCCGCGGAAAAAATTCCATTTTTTTGTTTGACAGCGGGCCGTTCGTGATCTAGTCTTGGGTATCCTTCGGGGTTTAGGCGAGTGGAGGGTGCATCCGGGCTACTCCGAACTCGCAGCGGCTCCGTGTTGCTCGTCCGTGTCGTGTGCCCGTCACCCCATCGTGAGGTGACCTGGGCGATGGCGGGTTTGGCCTGCTATCCTTGTCCATCTTGGGAGGATTAGCCGCGCCAACCCTGTCGGTGGATACTTCATCGGGTTCGATGCTTCGTCAGTCCTCCCACTACCCTCGTTGGACTGACCGTTGTTTTCGTTCCCGACGCCGAATTTTGCCCAACCGACACCCGTAGTGTAAACGGGTCGCAAAATCTCCGCAAGAGGAAAAATGCCAAAAAATGGAATTTTTTGTCTCGCCTGAATTTCGGGAGATGATTCTGATTGTTGTTTGATTAATGGCCCTGGTGCAACATCCCTTGTAGCAACAGGTTGCGTCGTGTTTTTGCTATAAGTATAATCAGAACGTCCAGGCAGCCAGCGCCCCTGTCCTCCTAATTTTTTCGGTTTGTGACAACCTATTGTCAGTATCCGTCCCTTCAGGAACATCGTTTTTTGGCAATATGTACACTGCCTCCACCGCCAGTTTCTCGCCTTCCTTCGGAGCAATGGAAATCACCTGAGATCACCTCAGGCTCTATAGTGCGGATGGCTCATCTGGGCAGTCCTGTGCAATTTGTCGATTTTAGCTAATTATCTTGTCTTGACGTTTTGGACACTTGGTTTGGCAACACCGGATATTCCGGTTGAGCAAAATGGAATTGTTTTATGCTGAGTGATGTATCTGCCGATGCTAAGGGCACAAGGTCCGATCCATTCTGCCCATGCGGGGGAGGTACACATGGGCGGCGCTAGCTCACCGCTTCCCTTGGCGAGGTACGCGAAGCGGAGGCTTTTGGGCGGATAGAGGGAGCGGACCTTTCGGGGACAGCGGCATCAAATCCCGTCAGGGGAGGTGCAGACCATGCAGAGGGAGCGGCCAAGTCAGTCCGAGTCCAGATCACCGAGCCAATTCGAGTCCCGATCGCCGAATGGTTCTTGCCGGACTCTGGGGTTTGCGGTGGGATGTCTGCTGTGCCTGGGAGTGGTGAGTGCCTCGGCTCAGAATCCGAGCGGGGGGCCAGGAAGTGGTGGCGGCCCGACTCTGAACACCGGCGCCATGCCGAGGGTAATCAGTGGCACTTTACCTCCCGGCGAAAGTGTGCTACCGGCAGGGCAGATGCCTGGGCCGGCGCTGGCCACACTCCCGCCGCTGCTTCTCAGTCCCGATGGTAAGCTGACCCCGGTGGTTCTCCCCCAAGGCGCTCAACCTCCAGGAGGAGGGGCACCCGGAGCGGCGCAGCCGCCCGCCGGTCAACCGGGCGGAGGAGGAATGGGCCCGCCGCCAGGAACGCTCCCACAACCGCGGCCCTTCCCGCAATTGCCGTTTGGCGAAGAGAAGCTACGCCTTCCCCGCCTCGCTGGGAGTGGCATCCTCGGAACCACACCGGTTCCCACCGAGAAGGACCTGGAACAGTTCCGCCAATTTATCGAGGGTGTAATAGATCCCCGCAATACCCTGGACCTCATCGAAGGTCGCGCCCGCGTCATCCTCCTCAAAGAGACGCCCAAACGAACCCAAATCGTCGATGAGTCGGTGGCCAATTTCCGCATCCTGGAACCGGATGGCAAGCAAATGACCATCATCGGCCTCAAGGCCGGCATTACCGTACTCAACCTCTGGTTCACCGATCCCAAGCAGAAGGACAAGGACGTGATTCTGAGCTATCTCGTCCGCGTCTTTCCCGATCCGGAGGCCAAGGAGCGGCTCGAAGCGGTCTACAAGGCTTTGGAGCAGGAGATCAATCGGGCTTATCCCCGCAGCCGCGTCCGGTTGACCCTGATCGGTGACAAGATCATGGTCTCTGGCCAGGCGCACGACATCATCGAGGCGTTCCAGATCATTCGGATCGTCGGCGCGAATGCACCGGGGCAACAGCAGCAGCAACAAGGGCAGCAACAGCGGCCGAACGTGCCGACCTCTGCCCTGACCCCGACCGGCAACCCTTTCGATCCGCTCCGCCCCGGCCAGACTCCGGGCCTGGAAGAGTTCCTGACCGCAGGCGGCCCCAACGTCATCAATAACCTGCGAGTACCGGGGGAGCAGCAAGTCATGCTGCGGGTCATGGTAGCGGAGGTCAATCGTGCCGCCGCCCGAAGCATCGGAGTCAACTTCAGCATCATCAATAATCAAGGCACGCTGGTCTTCGGGCAGCACACGGGAAATCTGATCTCCGGCCTAACCCAGCCCGGTGCGGGAAACGCCGCCGGACTGGTCAACCTGCCGGTCAACTTGGACAACGGTCAGATTCCGATCGCCATCCAGGCGCTGCGCACACTCAACTATGCCAAGTCGCTGGCGGAACCGACGTTGACGGCCCGGAACGGCGCCACCGCGTTCTTTTTGGCCGGCGGGCAATTCCCAGTCCCTGTGATCACGGGTCTGGGCGCCTTCGGCCAGTTCGGCGGCGGCTTGCAGGGCGTGCAATTCGTCCCCTTCGGCGTGCAACTATTCTTCACCCCGGTGATCACCGATCGGGATCGCATCCGCCTAACCGTAACAGCGACGGTCAGCACGCGAGACAACGCCGCTGCGACCACTATCGCCGGCGCCTTGGTACCGGGACTGAACACCCGCACCTTTTCGACCACGGTGGAGTTGCGCGAGGGACAAACCATGGCTGTGGCCGGTTTGATCCAAACCAACAGCGGTGCTCAGGCTGAACGGGTGCCGTTCTTCGGCGATCTGCCCTTCGTAGGCCGCCTGGCTTCCTTCCAGCGAGCCAGCGCCGGGGAACAGGAGTTGGTTATTCTCGTCACCCCAGAATTGGTCCATCCGCTGGAACCGCATGAGCTACCCAAGCTGCCAGGAGCGGATGTCTTCGAGCCGGGGGACCTGGAGTTCTATCTCCTGGGGCGTCTGGAAAGCCGTCGGGCGTATGACTATCGCAGCCCGGTCATGACAGACATCCACCGCATGCTCAGCTATCGTCGCTGCGAGCGGCAGTACATTCTCGGACCGAGCGGCCATACGGAGGAACCGGAAGCCGCCCTGCTCATCTACCAGCCGCCCGCTTCCGGCGATGCCAACGGCACAGCACCCCCCGCGGGTTCTACTACCCCGCAAAGTCCATCAACCCCGCCGAACAACAACAGCGGCAGCCGGGCAGCTCCCAGTTCTCCACCGCCGCTCACTGCCCAACCGGCGACGCTGCCTGTGCGGACTGATCCCCACCGACGGTGAGCGCCCCATGACGACAGCAGCGGAAGTAGGAATCCTCATAGTGAACTTCATCATATATGTGTACGAAATTGTAATTGTGAACTTAAGAATACGTGATCGAAGCCATCGTCAGGGATGGCGCAGGTGAGCGGGCCACCGTCCGCTACCCCTGACCCAAGGAGAGGGACCAGGATATGGAACGGGCAATGCGCTACGCCCAATGGCTGCTCGTGCGAGCCATCGCGGTGCTGGGAGTGGCGGTCGTGGTGCTCGGCTGTCATCACGCCGTCAAGGAGGAAGCCGCCCTCAGCAAGAAGGAAAAATGCCACCAGTGCTGGTACAACGCCCATATCGACAACTGCGCGGATATTCCCAAGGGGGCGATCCCGGCACCCATCGGCACCTTCACCACGGAATGGCAAGCACGCCAGGCGGGCAAAGCCGAAGCGGACGACTTTGTCTTCTACTACAATGAGTGGCTCGATGATCAGGCCGTGCTTGGACCCTACGGCGGCGAACATTTGGATCGCGTCATCCCCCGCCTGCCATATGTCCCCTTCCAGATCATCATTCAGCCGGAGCCGGACAAACCGGCCTTGAATGCTCGGCGGCACAAGGCCATGATCGAGGCCCTTACGGCTGCGGGGGTGCCGGATGCTGCCCGGCGCGTCGTGCTCGCGGGTTCGCCGGCGGAACCGCTCCTGGGGGATGAGGCAGACTTCCTCTACCCGCGCCTGATCATTGGGGCGCTCAACCCCTTCGCCTTCTACGGCGGCGGTTTGGGGTTTTTGGGCTTCGGCGGTCTGGGCTTCAACGCCTTCGGGGGCTTCGGCGGCTTCTACGGCTTCGGAGGATTTGGCGGCTTTGGAGGATTTGGAGGATTTGGAGGCTTCTTCGGCTTCCGTTGATTCCGCCAGAAAGTCCTCCTTCTGCACCGCTTCCGCCTTTTCCGCCAGAGGAACCGAACATGACCCGCTTCTTCCCTGCCGTTGGTCTGGCAAGTTTCCTGCTCCCTCTGGTCGCGGGCTGCCAAGGGACAACGGGGACGATCCACTCCGGCAGCGGCCTCCTCAGCAGTGCCCGCCTGTGGCAGAGCGACCCGCCTGCGCTGCTCATCGGTCCCGAAGCGGCAGCCCAAGCCCCCCCACCGCCGGAATTGCCCGCACCCGAAGCCGCCCGCTTAGCCTTCCGCACGGCTCAGGAATTCGAGAAAAACGGCCGCATCCCGGAAGCCATCCAGTTCTACGAAAAAGCCCGTAGCCATGATCCCGCTATGCGTCTCCATGCCGCCCGCCGCCTCGCCGTCCTCTACGACCTCACCGGCGACTTCCCCAAGGCGGACGCCGAATATGCCCTACTGCTTCAGGCCCATCCCAAGGATGCCGATCTCCTCAACGACCTCGGCTACAGCCATTACTGTCGTGGACAGTGGTCCACTTCTGAACACTATCTCACTCAAGCGGTGCAACTCCAGCCGCAGCACAAAAAAGCCTGGATTAACCTCGGTTTGGCCCGCGCTCAACAGGGCAAGGTGGAGGAAAGCCTCCAGGCCTTCCAGCAGGCCGTTTCGCCCGCGCAAGCCCATTGCAACCTGGCCTTTGTTCTAGCGGCTCAGGGGCACCGAGAGCAGGCGTTGCAGCACTACCGCACGGCATTGCAGCTCGATCCCAGCCTCCGTCTCGCCCAAGCCGCTCTGGCTCGCTTGTCCCCTCCCCAGGCCGAGAGTCCAGCTTCCGCGCCCTGAACTGTCAGCGCTTTGGGGGTCTCCCTCCCTGCTGCACTTCCTCCGGCGATTCGTCTCGCCGCCATCTAACATCCCTACGGAATCGCATTTAGAGAAAATTTTGTTGCTAGCGTAAATTGCATGCAATTCATGCATCAGCGTAATTCCCAAAAAATGGAAAATTTTCGGCATTTTCCCCTTGTGAAGTTTCCGCGAGGCGGTAAACTTGGCATTGTGGCAAGAAATCTCGAAACCGCGATTGCGGGAGTAGGCCTTGCGGGCAATCCAACAGGCAGAGTTTACCCCTTGTTGGATCACCAAAGGTACAAGGACGGCCCTTGCACCGAATCGTCGCCCCAAAGTCGCCCCGCCTCACCCGTCCGGAGGTGTGCCATGAAATGCCGCATGATGTTCCTCGCCGTGCTCGCCACTACCTGCTTGAGCTTGGGCTGGTCCTCCACCGTCACCGCCGCCCCGATTACCTTGGACGATTTTTCGGTCCCCAATCCCGCAAACACCTTCAATTTCAATTCAAGTCAAACGGTGACAAATAGTGGTGTTGGGGATCTAAATGCGACACGTACAGTTACTCTAAATGTGATATCAGCATCAAGTGGCCTTTCAGTCTTCTCTATAGGAGGTGGTACTACGGGGAATTTGGATCTAAACTCGAATAGCTCGCACATAGTAGAGATGACATTAGCATACACTGGTTTTACTCCATTCTCCCTTCCGAGTGGCGCAAACATACAGCTCCCTGTTCAGTTCCATGATCGTAAGGCTGACATAAAGCTTACAATCGTTGGAAGTAGCACACAAACAATAGTACAGACAGTACCAACAATCAACGTTGGCGATCCAATTCACTTTGCAAACTTTGTTCTAACTTCAGGAATAAATAATATCACGGATATCTCTTTCTCATTCAACTATTCTGGATCGAATCCCAATCGCAACGGATACGACATTATTCTGGCCGGCGGCGATCAACCGGTGCGGATATTCCAGGATGTTCCCGAGCCGGGGACGTTGGCGACGCTGGGGCTGATCGGCGTGGTCGGCGGCCTGGCTTTGCGGCGCCGATTGCGAAAGGGCGAAGTTGCGTGACAGGGAATTGTCTTCTACACTTCCCTCAGGTGTAATCCCAAGCAACGGGCAGGAGGCCTTCCTGCCCGTTGTGAGTTTCCCTCCCTCGTAAGCCTGAAAGAGCATCATGAGTGTGGCCTCGCCCCCACCCTCGATCGGATGGAGCCGCCAGACCTTGTATTGGCTGGCAGGAACGTGGTTGCTAACCGCGGCCCTGTTTTATCCCACCCTCCGCCTGCTCGTGCAACTCTGGGAGCGGGATGATAACTACTCGCACGGCTACGCGGTCGTTCCCATCAGCTTGTGGCTGGGGTGGCGGATTTCCCGGCGGGTGGGTCCCCCCCAAGGCGGAGAGTGGCTGTTCGCTTCGCTCAATCTGCTGATTGGGTTGGTGTTGCAGGGTGCAGCGGTGGTAGTACGCTGGCCGCCGCTGAGCTATCTCGCCCTGATTTGTATCCTGCGGGGGACGCTAGTGGCCGCTGGGGGCCGACGCTGGGCGGATGCCTTCAACTTCCCCCTCCTCTTTCTGTTTTTCATGTTCCCCTTGCCGGTGACCTGGACCAGTTACCTGTCCCTCTGGCTGCAAGACATTGTGGCTCGTGTCAGCGAGACGGTGCTGTCCCTGTTTGTCGTGTGCCACCGGGTGGGGCATTCCCTGCGGATTGCGGGGGTGGATCGCTCACTGGTCATCGCGGAAGAGTGCAGCGGGCTGGGGCAGATCATCGCCTTTGCCGCCTTTGCGGTCCTGTTGGGTCATCTGCTGCAACGGAGCTGGTGGCACCGTCTCCTGCTGGTGCTGCTGGCAGTTCCTACGGCGATTGTGGCGAACACGCTGCGGGTACTGCTCATGCATGCGGGGGCCATCTGGTTTGGGACGAGTTGGCTTAGCGGCACGCTCCACGACATGCCGGCGCTGTTCAGCCTGCCGGTGGGCATACTCCTGTTTTTACTGCTCGACCACTGGCTGAGCACATGGCCCTCGCCAACTGCCTCATCAGAGCCGGTCCTTGCTCCTTCTCCCGGCTCGATTCCCCCGCAGCGGGGCTTGCAATGGGTGATCGCTTGGCTGCTCGTAGGAGGAGCCGGACTCTGGCTGCTGCAAGCCCATTTGCAAGAGGCGGGAGAGTGGAGTTATCCCAACCTGCAAGCCTCGCTCGCGGAGGTTCCGCTGAGTATTCCCAACGGGAACGCAGACCAGGCTCTCTGGAAGGGACAGGTCCTAACGGACCAGGAAGCCCATCTGCGGCAGCGACTGTCTTTTGCCGACGACCTGCTGATGCGCATCTACCGGACAGAAGAGGGAGACTGGGTCCGCGTGTACATGGTCCACTCCCGCGCGGGGGAAGACCGCAAGCATCATCCGGAAATCTGCATCCGCGATGTGAGCGGCGCCCCGGAGGATGTGGCCTTCCGCCAGCGAGTCCCACTTAACGCTGCTGGTTCAGCCGAAGCCCAACGCTTCCGCTTCTGGACCGGTGCCAATCGCTCGCTGGTCGTTTATTATTGGCACTATACGCTCGAACCTGTGGCACTGGAGGGTCAGTCCCGTTTACAACGATTGCATCAGCGGGTGGGTATATCTCCGCCGAGTGTCACCGTTCAGGTCAGTACGAGTGGAGAAAATCCTAACCATCTAGCGGCGGTGGAGAAAACGCTCCTGCCTGCCCTGCACGCTGTCATGGAACACCAGATATTACCGGCCGGCAGCCGCTGCGGTTGCGATCGCATCCCGATCGGCTTGGCCCGCTGAGGTTGGCACGCCACGAGTCGCCAGCAGCATCATACCAGAACCAGGCATAGAAACCGCAGACGGAAGATACTCAGGGGATGGATTAGAATTTGTTTTGGCAGGATCGTCCCGAACATCCACCGGGAAGCAAAAGCAGGATGGGAGAGGCCGGCAGTCACGCTCTGATCACGCTTCACTTTCGGAAGGAAAATTGCCATGAGCCTGCGCAACTCAACAGCTTATCGAGTCGCCCTCTGGATACTCACCTTGCTGTGCATGGGAGCAGCAGGGTACATCGCCTATCTGACTTTCTGGGGCGGTAGCTCCCCAGCACGGTTGGCCCGTGCGGCAGAACTGGCCTATCAACGCGGTCAGGCCGCCGAGGCGGACAAAAACTGGGACCTGGCCCAGCAGCGCTACGATGAAGCCCGCCTCCTGGCTCAGAAAGGTCTCGATGCCCTCCAAAAACTGGCAGAAGATCGCAAAATCGGCGAAAGTGAATACAAGACCTTGTTAGGACAATTGAATTGGATCAAGGCCCGTGCGATCCGGGACTACCACTACGCTCGTGCCGCGGCTGAAGACAAACCCCTGCTCGAGCCTTTCGACGCCCCGCTTCAAGAAACCTTCCGCCCCTTCCCTCTGATTCCCGAACCTGAGGACCGAGCGGAAGCTATCGCGGCAGTGCGGATTGCTGGGGCCATGCTCAAAAGTGAGGAGCCTGAAGTGCTCAAGGAAGGGATCCGCTTGGAAATCACCCTTACCCCGATTCTGTGGAAACATGCGGAACCTTTGTTGCGGGAAGCCCTCAAACGCGACCCAAACGATTACCGCGCTCACTACTTCTTGGCCCGTTACGAGTTTGACCAGCCGCTGGAAGATGGGGTCACTCCCACCGAGGATCGGCGCAAGTCGGGGGAACGTGTCCAACTGGCCCGCGAACACCTGGCACAAGCCAAGAAAAAACCGGTGCAATACTGGCGTATCCTCGGCCTGGAAGCGGAGATTCTGAACTGGACGATCCGCACCGCTGAAGCACGCCGCCTCAAACCCGAAGCCCAAGCAGCAGCCCGCCGGCAACTGGAGGAGTTGCTCTTTGCTGAGCCGGAGGGGGCAATCGCCTTGGCAGAGCGCGGCCAAAAGTTTGAGTACTTCGGCAATGCTGACGGCCAGGGAGTGCTGCGCACGTTGCGGATCGCGATGGAATATGCCCTGGAGGAGGCACGCCGTCCTATGGGCGATGCCCGCCGGGTGTCGGCGGTCGCTCGTGCGGCCCAAAAAGTCGCCGAGAAGATGCAGGCGGAAGCCAATCTGCGCCCCTTCCTCCCCAACGCTCTGTCACTGCTGGCTGAACTGGCTGTCCTAACCCAACCGGTGCTCAGCCGCACGGACCCGGCGACCTGGAAGCAATTTAGCTCGGCGGTTGAGCAGATGCTCGCCCAAGCTCCAGCGGGAACGGTTTCACCCCCTCAAGCGAAGCGTCAGCTCGCCCAGTTGCGCGTCAACGACGCTGTCATCGCTCTGCGCAATCAAGACATGGCCCGCTTCCGCGAACTTCTTCAGCAAGCCCAGAAACTGCTCGAAGAAGGCCTGCGCGACGCCGAAGCTGCCAAATTACCGGATGTGCAGCTTGATGAATTTCACTACGATTTGGCGGACCTGAAACTCAAGAGCGGAGCAAAACGCGAGGAGCTAGCCACTCACCTGAGTCGCCTGCAAGCCTCCAATAACCCCCGCCTCAAACAGCGCGGCCAGTTCCTCGAAGCCGTGCTGGCAGAACGGGAAGGGAAACTGGAGCGTGCCCGCCAAAACCTGGAACCGATCGCCAGTAACAAAACGGATCCCCATTTGGCTCTGCGTGCGAAAATGCTGCTCGCCAACCTGAGCCTGGCCTTAAACGAGCCATTGGCCGCCGTGGCCTATTTGCGGGAAATCGAACCGGTGTTCCAAACGCTCGATGAGCTACCGGCGCTGGATCGTGCCTGGCTCGAAGAGTTGACCGGGGGCCGGGACATGATCCTGGCCGCCCTTGTGCAAGCCAACCTGGCCGCCGCTTTGCAAGCCGCTCAGAAGCATCAACGGGACAACCCTAAACAACCCGTCCCGGCCAGCCTTATCGAAGGCTACCTCCAAGCTGCTCAGGACTATCAAAAAAAGTTAAAACCGCCCTCCCCTGCCGATCGCACCGCCCGCCTGTTGCTCGCCGAATTCTATCTTCGCGTCAACCAGAGGGAACAAGCAGAAAAGCTACTGTCTGCTCTTGCCGCGGATTACCCGGACAGCGTGGATGTGCTGCGTGCCCGTTGCCGTTTCCTTGCCTTGCCGAAAGAGCCGGATAGCCGCACTCTGGACCCCAATGGTGTCGCCGCTGCCGATACTTTGATCCGCCGTTTTCTCAAGGATTATCCGACCGACCGGACCGCAAAGCTCTTCTACGCCGAATGGCTTCTGCAAACCCAGCGGACTGACCGGGCCATCGAGTATCTCAAGGATACTGCCCAGTTCCCGCCCAGCGATCCGCTCGCTCAACGTCTCCTCGGCATCGCCTATCTGCGGGCCGGCCAGCGCGAACAGGCTCAGAATATCCTCAGTGCTCTCCCCAATGACCCGAATTTGGATTTGCTCTTGATTCAGACGGCGGCCACCCGTGAAGCCGGGGAAAAACAGTTGCAGGAAGCCATGAAGCGTTACGAAAACCAGGGGCGCTTCCGGGTGTACGAGGCGATGCTCCGCTTGCAAGAAGGTAAGTTTCCCGAAGCCATCCGCGGCTTTGCCAGCGCCATCGAATTTAGCGATGTGCGCTCGGCGGCTCGCAATGGTATGCTCATAGCCTTCGTCGCCTACTTGCAAGCTCAGCCAGACAAAGCCCGCGACTTGGCCTTGCAATACCTGAACGAAATAGGCAACTTCCCCACTTTGTACCTGGTGGTGGCCGATGCGGCCTTGCTTGCGGAGGATGTCGGCGACCCCTCCGACCGCTGGGAAGCTAACAAGACCATGTACGCTGCCTTGAACAAATGGGAAGAGGTCGCCCTCCAGCAAGGCACTCCCCGTGCTGACATCCTACTGACCAAGGCGCGGGCCCATCTGCTGGCTGGCTATCCGGATCGTGCCCGCCGAGAGGCTCTCAATAGTCTGGCGCAAAACCCCACGCACGGTCCTACCTTGCTTCTCCTGACGGAACTCGCCTTGCTCTCCCCTGCCGATCTGACTCGCGCCCAGGAATACCTAGCGGCAGCTCAGAAACATGCCTCCAATGACCCGCGACTCCCCTACATCCAAGCCCGTGTTGCGGAAGCTACGGGCGACCGCAACGCAGCCATCGCCATATATCGCCGACTCATCCAAGAGCAACCGGATGAAGCCCTGCCGCGCTCCCTGCTAGTCAAGACCTTGGAAGATGCCGGCCAGAAAGATCAAGCCCTAACCGAGGCCCGACAATGGTTTACTCGCATGCCAGATAACGTGAACGCTCTGACCACCCTTCTCCGCTTGCTTGTCCTACAAGGAGCCAAGCCGGAGGCTCTGACCACAGCGGATGAATTCCTCAAGCGCCAATTGGCAGCATTGCAAAAACAGATCGAAGGGCAACAACCGCCTCCTTCACCTCAAGAGCGAGAACAGCGGCTCCAGGCCGTCCGGATAGCGATTTTGCTGGCTACTGCCAGCGCCTTCCACAAAGCGCAGGATTTCGAGGAGGCAGCACGCCGTGCGCGAGAGGTTCTTTCTCTCGATTCGAATCACCTCGGCGCCCTGTTGCTTCTCGGGGAAATCGCCCTCGCCCGGCAGCAATGGGATGAAGCTCTCAGCACCTACAACACGATCCTCAAGCTGCGTCCGCGCCACTTCGTTGCCGGTAATAACCTGGCCTGGATTCTCGCAGAAAAAATGCAACAGCCAGCCCAGGCTCTAGCAATTGTCCAGGACATCTGGAAGGGCCGGTCCGGTCTGCCCCCTGTTGCCCCCGAACGTCTGCCCGCCGAGTTTTTGGATACTATCGGTGTCATCTACAGTAAGCTGCAACGCAGTGATCTTTACCCGGAGATGCGCTCCATTTTCGAGGCCGCTATTCGTCGTTATCCCACCGATCCGCGGATGTACCTGTACTTGGCCCACGCGCAAGCCGCCCTCGGTGAGCGCTCCAAGGCCATCGAAAATTACGACGCGGCTATCCGCTTGGCCTCCAACAATTGCCCCTTGCCACCCGAACAGGCGAAGGCAGTCCTTCAAGCGGCGACACAAGCCCGCCAGAAATTGCAGAACTGAAAAGGACACCTCCGCTCCGAGGTCGGTGCCCGGCGACCCTTATGCCTTGGGTTCGGGGATATGAACGACAGCGGGTTGGACCACGCGGGGATCGGCCCCCTGAGGAACATCCGGCAGCTTGACTTCACGCGCCCGCCAACCCGGATGCTCCACTTGACCCCTATACGGCGGCGCCCCTGCCACATGACCAATCACGCGAATCGCGGAAGGGTCATATCCCGCTTCCACCGTCACAGTCTCTCCCTCTTGGGCAGACAAAATCGGCTCCAGTACCACGTGTTCCTTGAGCACTTGCTGGGCCTGCCGGTGTATCTCCCGTACAGCCTGGCCGATCTGAGCATCTGTAGCGGCGCTGATGTCCTCCAAAAGGAAATCCACCAATCGGGCATTTTCCTGCAACAATGCCAGCATCCGCAAGGCAATAGGAGAAACCCCTGATGGGGATACAGGCTCAGGCGACTCCAATGCCCGGTGGATGCGTTCCGCCAGGGCAGGATCACGATGCATCCGAGCCGCCAGTTGCAGTGCCTCCAGCAGGCGAGCCGGCCCACCGGCGCGGAGGGAGAACATGACCACCGCTAGAAATGCCCCCAGCACCAGTCCCACGATCAGCCCAGCGAATATCTCCATAACACACCCCTCTCACGAGTCCTAAAGTCAGTTCCTGCGACCCTGACTTCTACTTCAACCCATAGACCGCATTCTCATGACACATGCTTGACCCGATCGCAGGTTCCCCACGATCCTGATCAAGCACTGGCTGACAACATAGTTTCTCCCGCTTCAGTATGCCGCTTGTTATAGCAATCTCCACAAGCCACTTGCATCGTTACGTCCGGCACACTACCCGCCTGATTGGCCGTCCCGACCTGCTCGTCGCGCTACATCCCACAACGACATTACCGGCTGGGCTATTACCGTTACTATCCGGGATGCTCAGGGTGGACAGGCAGGACAGGTAGCACAATGGATTGTCAAGACCAGTCTCTGTTCACCATTACCGTCATTGTTATCGATCAGTCACTCATGAGCCATCACCGTTCCTTGTCAGCCGCTCCACGAATCGCTGATATCGGCTATTGGCTCTATGAATCGCCGGCGCCATACATTAGCCTCTGGGTTCCTGTTCACGTCCTCAATGCGGCACCGGCTCCTGCGATGCCCCTATTCCCGCTTGTGAAGTGTACTGTTGCAAGTTTATTCCTGCTGTCCCAGCATGCGAATGTAACCCCTACAATGATTGACAGTCTATCGCCCTTCGGGAATGAGGAGAGAGCTGACCTATGCCGCGGGCGATGCGAATGACAGGGCTGGTATCTTTGGGGGTTTTCCTGGCGTCCGTTACTCCGGTTCTGCCAGCGGTCCCTCCCGATGTGCTACAGGGCTGGCAGGCATACACGCAACGACTCCGTCATGCCACCGGAACCATCCGATCCGTCAGGACCAAGCGGGATGGAAAGGAAATCTCCACGGTGACAGCTACTGTGTCTTTCCCTTTGGGAGTCACGGCCGACGAGTAGAAGAGTTCGCGACCGAAAGACTGGCTAGCCGCAACAAAGAATACCAACTTCCCCATCGGGTGTTTTGTGAAAATAGTCAATACGCTTTTCAACTCAATCGGTCGAACAACAACTGGATATTGCACGAGCTGATTCTGGCGAATGATGCTCCTGTGGAGGAAAGAATCCCAACAATTCGGGATCGGTTATCAAGTTCTCTGGCGGATGTGTACATCCGAGCGGCAATCGAGGGGGAATCTCTAGTGCATATGGCCGACCATCTTCAATACCAGGGCATGACAGAACTGTTGTATCTTTGGCCAAGGAATATCGGACGACTCTGCACCGGAGACCCTGAGCTTTTCGATCTTTGACTCTGCATTTGAACGCGGACGAGCATCATACGGTTCGTTCGGCAACCGCAGAGGTTCGAATCGATAATAAGATTGACGTAACGTTGACTATTACGAATGAGTATCAGGTTGTGAATGGGTTGCCGGTTCCTCTACGATCGATGATACGACGGGTATACCGAGTGGATGATAGGAGCGTGGAAAGCAACATTGCATACGAATTTCAGGTTGATCCGAGCATAGATCCGCCGGAGCGGGAGTTTAGCTTATCGGCGTTTGGTTTGCCGGAGCCGGTGGGGGTGGTGTGGGAGAGGCGGACGCCGGTGTATGTGTGGTTGTTGGTGGCCGCGGGGGTGTTGCTGACCTTGGCGGTCGTCTTCCGCTGGCTGGCCCGCCGTCTGCGCCGCGGCCTGTCGGAGGGGTGAGGGAGAAGGGCGGGGAACTACGTCGCACTCGAAGTGGTGATGAGGATAAGAGAAGAGTGTTCATCATTGCAAAAGGATCGTCGATTGTCAGCGACGGGGAACTGACAGTGGAGTATTCCGCTGCATTTCGAGAGGTGAGTCAGGAAAAAACTCAAGCCCTCACAGTTTTGGGTTCGTTCTGGTCTGGTTTCGCAAGAAGGGGGAGTTGTGTTTTTTTCGTTACCCCATTGACGCGATCATCCCAGGAGACAAAATAGGCATGCTGGCGATTCCGCCTGTCCTGGGAAAAAATTAGGATAGGCCCGAAGGTAGGTATCTCCCCCTGCTCCCTTTCCTCCGTGTGTTGAGGTGCTATCCATGAGACGCTGGCTGCCTTGGTTGTGGTTGGTGGTGGTATCTGCAACAGCCGCCCTGAGCGCACCTGCTGCTATTCAGGAGAAGACTCCCAAGAAGCGAGTTCGCATCGCGGTGGCCGACCCGGCGGAAGCTGCTAAAGACCCGGACTTCGCCGTACAAGGGGAGTATGTCGGTGGTAGTGGCGAACAAAAACTGGGCGCTCAAGTCATCGCCCGAGGCTTAGGAGAGTTCGAGGTGGTGGTTTATCAAGGCGGATTGCCGGGTGCTGGAGCGGATATGACCACCGCCCGTCGTTTCAAGGCGGCCCGGCAAGAAAATGGCAGTGTGACATTGCAAAGTCCGAAGGCATCGGGCACCCTGCAAGGCGGCAAGTTCCAGTTTCAGCAGACCACTCTGGAGAAAATCGAGCGCCAATCGCCGACCCTCGGTGCGCGACCTCCGGCTCAAGCTGTCATCCTCTTTGCACAGGAAGGCGACGAGAAAAACCACTGGGACAAGGGAAAACTTTTGGAATTGTCGGACGGTAAATTCCTGACGGTCTCCAAGACAGGGAATATTCGCAGCAAGCAGAAGTTTAACGCCTTCACCCTCCATCTGGAGTTCCGCCTCGCCTGGATGCCCAATAGCACGGGTCAGGCCCGGAGCAACAGTGGCGTGTATCTCCAAGATCGTTACGAGTGCCAGGTGCTGGACAGTTTCGGCTTGAAAGGGGAAAACAACGAATGCGGTGGCATCTATACCCAGCATAAACCACGCGTCAACATGTGTTTTCCGCCCATGGTCTGGCAAACTTACGATATCGACTTCACCCCCGCGGTGTTTGATGACACGGGCAAGAAGGTCAAGAATGCTCGTGCCACCATCCGCCACAATGGCGTGATCATCCACGAAAACATAGAGTTTCCGCGCGAGACTCCCGGCGGCCAGAAGGAAGGGCCTACCCCAGGTCCGCTTCACCTGCAAGACCACGGCGACCCTGTCGTCTATCGCAACATCTGGATTGTTCCCAAAGATTGATGCCATCCGCAGGTTATAGACCAGGGTTGGTCATCCCCATTGCCTGAAGGATCAACCCGACAAAGGGAAAGTCGACTTCGGTTGGCCCCTCTGTCACTTACCGTCCCTGCTCATGCAAGGGAAACCCCTGTATGGAAACCTCATAGTGAAGGTGAAGAAATAGCAATTCCTCATCGTTTCTCTGGAGGATAGGTCATGCGTCGCTCCTGCTTGTTGTGGCTAATGGCTAGCGGTCTGCTGCTGGGCGGAGGAGGAATTGCGACCGCTGCCGATGAGAAAATGAATGTCCTGTTGATCGTTTCAGACGACCTGACCAACAACGCTTTGGGGTGCTATGGCAGCCGTTTGGGACGCACTCCCCACATTGACCGTTTGGCCTCGCGCGGCGTCCGCTTTGACCGCGCCTACTGTCAATTCCCGTTGTGCAATCCCAGCCGGGCCAGTTTCATGACGGGCCTGCGACCAGACCATACTCGGGTCCACGATAATGCCGTTCACTTCCGCAAGAACATTCCCGATGTGCAGACCTTGCCGCAAACCTTCCGCAAGGCGGGCTATTTCGTGGCTCGTGTGGGCAAAATCTACCACTATGGCGTGCCGGGACAGATCGGCACTGACGGTTTGGATGATCCCCCCAGTTGGGAAAAGGTGATCAATCCCCGCGGACGAGACAAGGATGATGAGGACAACAACCTCATATTCACTCTCAATCCCAAGCTCAAAGGTTCTGCCCGTTATGGAGGCATCCTGAGTTGGCATGCTTCGGATGGCTCCGATGAAGAGCAAACCGACGGCAAAATCGCTACGGAAATCATCCGCCTGCTGGAGGCGAACAAGGACCGCCCCTTCTTCCTCGCCTGCGGTTTTTTCCGGCCCCACACACCCTATGTTGCGCCGAAAAAGTACTTCACTCTCTTTCCGCCCGACAAATTTACCCTGCCTGTCATTCCCCCTGACCTGCGGATGGTGCACCCCGCCCCGGCTTTTGCCAGTGCTCAAAAAATCCAAGACGCGATGACCGATGCCCAGCGCCGGGAAGCCTTGCAAGCCTACTTCGCCGCTACGACTTTCATGGACGCTCAAGCCGGACGAGTTTTGGAGGCTCTGGAGCGCCTTCAGCTCCACAAGAAAACCATTGTGGTCTTCCTGAGCGACCACGGTTACCACTTGGGAGAACACGGCTTATGGCAGAAAATGAGCCTCTTTGAAAACTCGGCGCGGGTTCCCCTGATCATCTATGACCCGCGAGCTAAAGGGAACGGCCAAGCCTGCCCCCGAACGGTGGAGTTGACGGACCTCCACGCCACTCTGGCGGACCTGGCGGGCCTGCCTGCTCCGAAAACCGACGGGCGCAGTCTCCGCCCTCTCCTCGATAACCCCGCGGCTGCCTGGGATCGCCCCGCTCTGACTCAAGTTACCCGCGGGACAAAGGACCAGCAATTCTTCGGCTACTCCATCCGTACCGAACGCTATCGCTATACCGAGTGGGACCGCGGCCAACGGGGTATGCAACTCCTCGACTACGAAAAAGACCCAGCGGAAAGCAAAAACTTCGCTAAGGACCCCGCCTACGCTGACATCCTCCGGCAAATGCAACAACTCCTCCGCCAGCAGCAGGAGGCTTCGCGCTAGCTCATTCCTCCCGCTCCCCCCTTGGCCGGACTTGCCCAGTATCTTCCCTCTCACCCGGCGGCTGCCCGCCTTCTAGGATGGTGGGAGACTGCCGTGTTCCTATGTTCGTTTTGTCAGGGTTACTCTCATGTATTCCCGGCGCATCCACCACCTCATGCTGCTTGTTCTGTCCTGCACTTGGGCGTGGGCGGCGGTTTCCTACGCTCAGACTCCAAACGCCGAACGCGAGTTGCGTTTCGGGACCGATCCGACCGGCGGCGCTCCCTACATCTTCAAGGTGGATCCGAATGGTCCCTACATTGGCTTCGAGGTCGAATTGGCCGCATATATGGCCCAAAAGCTAGGACGGCTCCCCGTCGCTGTGGAGGGGGAATGGAGTACCCTGCCGGAACTATTGGACAAGCCCCGCGGAGGAGAAAAAGGGATCGATATCGTATTGAACGGCTACGAATTGCGGGAGGACCTTCAGCAGCAGTATGCCGCCACCGTGCCTTACTACGTCTATCGCCTGGCCTTGGTGGTCCATGCTCAGGATGATTCCATCCAGCAGTGGTCGGACCTGCGGGCCGGGAAGCGGATCGGTGTGCTGGAGGGGTCCGTTGCCTTTGACTACTGCCAGCAGCGGTATCCGGGGCAGGTCCTACCCAACAAGGACGTGGCGGTGATGTTCGAGGAAGTCAAACGGCGAGGACGAGTCGATGCGACAGTCCAGGACAATCCCGCCGCTATCTGGTTCGTTCACTTTGATCCGACCTATCGCGGCCAATTCAAAATGATCGAACCGGCCCGCCAGCCCAGTTACTATGTCATCTATCTACGCAAGGAAGATCGCCAACTCAAGGAGCGGTTGGACGAGGCCATCCGCGAGGGTTTCCGGGATGGCACCTTTCGCCGCATCTACAGCAAATATGGCCTGTGGAATGCGGATCAAGAATGGCTAGCTAAGGAACTGACCGGCCAGTTTCCCGCCGATGACGATACTCCCGTCGAAGCTCTGGGAAGTAGCAGCGGCGGCTCTCTTTGGCCCCTGATCCCCAAACTGCTTCAAGCCGCCGGTATGACTGTCTTCCTCTCCGTCGCCTCCTTTCCCCTCGCCATGATCCTGGGATTGCTCATCGCTTTGGGCCGGGTCTACGGTCCCCACTGGCTCGCGGCCCCCCTAACTGTTTACGTCGAAGTCATTCGGGGAACCCCCTTGCTCCTTCAGCTTTACTTCCTCTTCTTCATGTTCCCCAAAATCCACCCCCTCTTTGCCTTGGACCCCATCTACACGGGCATTCTCGGCTTGGCTCTCAACTATGCGGCCTATGAGGCCGAAAACTATCGAGCGGGTCTGCTGGCCATTCCCAAAGGCCAGATGGAAGCCGCTCTGGCTTTAGGGATGACTCCGCTGACCGCAATTCGGACTGTCGTTGTCCCCCAGGCTTTACGCCTCGTGATCCCGCCTGTAACGAACGACTTCATCGCTTTGTTCAAGGATACCTCGGTCTGTTCGGTGATCCTCATCACAGAACTGACACGCCGTTATAATGAGCTGTACAATTTCAATCGCGACTTGGTCGTGGAATTGGCTATCGTAACGGCGGGTTTATACCTGATGATGAGCTACCCCTTGGCTCTGCTGGCTCGGAGGCTGGAAAAACGTTGGGGAACGGCCCACACTACCCGTTAGGACGCCAGCGATCCGTTTTGGAACCCCTGCGAGGGGATCGCGAGGCCCCCTTGGCTACGGCAGCTTTGAGAATGCGTGCCATATGGAGAAGCACTGTAGAGCCAAGCTCTTGGTATTTCCAAGGAATGGCACACCGCATGATCTCCACCCCCTGAGGCCCATCCATCGGCTCTATCCGTGTGTACAGGTATTCCCATGAGCATCATTCAGGTTCAGCAACTGGTCAAGTATCACGGCAAGCAGCGCATTCTCGATGGTATCAGCGTCACGTTTACGAAGGGGGAAGTGGCGGGAATTGTCGGCCCCTCCGGAAGCGGGAAGAGCACTCTGCTGCGGTGCATCAACGGTCTGGAAGTCTTTCAGGAAGGGGAAGTCTGTGTTCAGTCGACCTGGAAGTTGTGCGGTGGAGTGCCTGCCTCGCGGGAGACGCTCCTGCAGTTACGGCGTGCGGTGGGCATGGTGTTTCAGCAATTCCATCTGTTTCCGCATATGAACGCGTTAGAAAACGTCATGGCGGGGCCGGTTCATGTCCTGGGTCACAAACGGGATCAAGCCGAGGCGGTGGCCTGCTGCTGGCTAGAACGCGTCGGTTTGAAGGACAAACTCCGGGCTTATCCCGCCCAGTTATCCGGCGGGCAGCAGCAACGGGTGGCCATCGCTCGCGCTCTGGCGGTCCAACCCCAGGCTTTGCTCTTTGACGAACCGACCAGCGCCTTGGATCCCCGGATGGCCGCCGAAGTCATGCAAGTCATCGACGATCTAGCCGACGATCCCGACCTGCAAGTGGCCATGGTGATCGTCAGTCACGATGTAGCCGCCCTGCGCCGCATCGCCGACCGCATTCACGTTCTGGACAAAGGACGGATCATCTACTCTGGACCGACCGCTGAGGCTTTAGACCCTCACGGTCCCGCGGCTTCCTTTCTCGGCATCACCACCACATGACGGAAATCCCAGGGTCAGCCCTGCAACGTTGTTCGTTGTTCTCCTGTAAGTGATCTTTCTCCCGCCGCTGCGGTTGGTATCCTGATGCTATCCCCTGGCCTTATCCCTCTTCATTTTGGACTTCGGAGAGCAGAGCGTGGAGGAGTAGATAGACAGCCAGGGGCGGAAACGGCTCATGGCGGAGGTTGACGACGAATGACTGCTCCGATGATCGCCGCAACAGAGGAGGCACCTCGAGTGATCCGCGTCGGTCATAGTCCGGATCCCGACGACGCCTTCATGTTCTACGCGCTGGCACAAGACAAAATCCCGACCGGCTCCTTGCGCTTCGTCCATGAGTTGCAGGACATCGAGACACTCAACCGCCGGGCCTTGCAGGGGGAACTGGAAGTCTCCGCCGTGAGCATCCATGCCTATGCCTATCTAGCTGACCGTTACGCCCTGCTCTCCTGCGGCTGTAGTATGGGCGACAAATACGGTCCGATCCTCGTATCCCGCCGCCGTTGGAGTCTGCGCGATCTGCCGAATGCTTCCATCGCTGTACCCGGTACGCTCACCACCGCCTTCCTTGTTCTTCAGTTGCTTTTCGAATCCTTGCACGCACGCTCGCGGCTACGTTATCAGGTGATGCCCTTCGACCAAATTCTCGAAGCCGTGGCTAAAGGACGATGTGACGCCGGCCTGATCATCCACGAGGGACAACTGACCTTCCGTAACTTGGGCCTGAACCTCATCATCGACTTAGGTGTCTGGTGGCAGGAGCGGACCGGCCTGCCTTTGCCCCTCGGTGGCAACGTGGTCCGCAAAGACCTAGGACTGGACCTTATGCGCCAGATCAATCATCTAGTTCAGGAAAGTATCCGTTATGGACTCACCCACCGTGAGGAAGCCCTGGCCTACGCCCTGCACTATGCACGGGATATGGACGTGAGCCTCGCCGATCGCTTCGTGGCCATGTATGTCAACGACTGGACGCTGGACTACGGTCCCCAGGGACGAGCTGCCATCCAACGCCTCCTCGATGAAGCTGCGAAGGCCCGGATTTTCCCTGCACCGCCCCCTGTGGAGTTTGTCACCTGAGGATAACTCCTTCAGTTCATCCAACTATGATCTCTTTGACGACCTTCCAGACGGAACCTGCACCTTGTAGCTATTTGCCCGACCGCCAATGGTCGCTTCTGTACCAAATCGTTCAATCCATGACGCCAGAGGAATACCAAGGGCGACTCGATCGCGGCTGGCGTCGCTTCGGCCACGCCCTATTTCGGCCTCGCTGCCCCCATTGCCAGGCTTGTTTGTCCCTGCGCATTCCCGTGGCCGCCTTCCGGCCCAACCGAAGCCAACGCCGCTGCTGGAAAGCTAACGTCAGCCAAATGACTCGCCATGTCACTACCCATCTCCAACTCTCCTTGGACAAGCTTCTGCTCTACCGCCGGTATCACGACTTTCAACATCGCCACAAACACTGGCCCAACGATGGCCAAATCGACCCGGAAGACTACATGACTTCTTTCCTACGCAATCCTTTTCCCACCGAAGAGTGGTGCTACTACCACCAGCAGAATTTGGTGGGAGTCGGCTACGTCGATCGACTTCCCTCCGGCCTTTCCGCCATCTACTTCTTCTACGATCCCGCTTACCGCTCTCATTCCCTAGGCACTTTCCACATTCTCTCTCTCATTGCCGAGGCCCAAAAAGTCCAACTCCCCTACGTCTACCTTGGCTACTATGTCGCGGGCTGCCCTTCTCTCGAATACAAGGCCCGCTTCCAACCAAACGAAATCTATGATCCCATGACTCGCACTTGGATCCCTTTCCAGCCTCGCGTTTCAACACTTCGGTAATTCTCACCGGAATGGAAATCAAACACAAATAAGGCTCCGCCCAACTGGCGTTCAGTCCGGACGGGAAGTGACCGGTGGCCGAGGATTTTTCTAAGGACAAGCTGACACACCGGGATACCGATGGCTGAAAGCGGCTGCCGGAGCGGCGGGGGAGCTGAAGCCGGGCGACCGAATCGTAGGCTTAGACCTCCATGAGAGCGTGGCGGTCACAGCGCTGCGACTGACCGGTCGGCAGGAGAAGCACTACAATCTCCGTGTTGCGGACTACCACACCTACTTCGTCGGCGATGCGCATTGAGACTTCAGCGTCTGGGCGCATAATTCGTACAATGCTCCAAACGGTGGACGCCCCCGCTCACTGCGTCGCAAGAACGGGCTGTGCGATCAATCCATCGTCGCATCGCTGAACATCAGCAAAAACTCGCTGATTATATCAGGAACCCTGACGCATTTGACAATCAAGGGTTGTTGAGGAATGCTCCCACTCCTGAGATTAGGCAGCGTATCATCGATGGACGTATCCGGCATTTACAAAACGAAATTGATGCTTTCCAGAGGCAGATCGACCGGATTCTTGGTGGGGGGTGAGAGAATATGGACATCAGCATCGAAGAACTTCGAGCAGCAGCAAATCTGTTGCTTGACTATCTGGTTCGGGAAGGTTACCAACAAGTTTCCTTGTCACATGACTACTATTGGAGCGTGCCTAAAGAGGCGGCATTCGACCCGTACCAACAGCCAACTTCACTTACCCTCGGGCAGCTTACGGAGGACATGAATGAGTTACGGCGTTTGTTGAGGGGAGATACGGAACCTCTAGCATATGGCCTAGTTTGGCTTGCTGCAGTACTGCGTGCTGTTGGTGAAGAAGTTGTAGCCTAAGTGTCAGCTGCGAAAGTACCTCATCTCTACAGCTCACACCCCAGTTCTTCAGCCGTCGGACTCGCAATCAAGCACACAGCTCGGGGCAACTACCCGCCCGGTGTGAGCCGGCTGGAGGCCAAGCCGTAACGATGGAGCAGATGCAAGAGGTAAGGGCTGGGCAGCGGCGAGGGATCTGCAAGCCGGCGATCGGTTGCGTTCGCATGATGGGCAGTGGCTGGCGGTTGCGGGGGTGCGTAACACCGGCCGGGAGGAGGTGGTCTACAACTGCCGCGTCGCGGAGTTCCACACCTACTTCGTCGGCGATGCGGCATGGGGCTTCAGCGTCTGGGCGCATAATGCGTGCACCATTGAGCAGGCCAGGGCTGCCGCTGCAAGACACGGAGGTGTGGAGATCGGAGAAGGCCGATTTCTTTTCCCAACGCGAAGAGCCGCACGTCAAGCTGCATCGGAAATCGCCGGCGATCTAGGCCCACGAGCACAGCGGATCTCTCAACAGGAGTTCCATGGATTGCCCAGGCGGTTAAGTAACTCAAACCGGACAATTGGAAGGTGGTCTGCCGATGGAAGCCGAGGTTGGAGAGACGACTAGTTCGGCCATCCATTTGATCCGCGGCCCCATGTGAATGTTTGGGACTATAGCACTAATGTCGAATTCCATTTGTTCTACGAGCATGGCGGCTGGCCGGGACTTGTTAGCTATTATTGGAGATAGTTTCGCTGCCGTCCGCATGGTCGCGCGGTGGAGAAAACCATGCACAATCCTATCAATATTCAGACCGATGGTACCTTGGTCATCAAGGAAGTTTCCGACCATTTCTTCGGGGTTTTACTTCCGGTATGTACGGCCTCCATTCTAACGAAGATACTCGACCCGAGCGTGCCCTGGATTACGCTGGTCGGGTTTCGATCTCCCGAAGCTTGTCGCTGGATTGAACGGCACCTGCCGCCGTTGTTTGACCCAAGCCGTCGAGTAGAGTCCGTGACCGTCAAGTACCTAGAGATGGACGTGAGTCTACCCACAGCCGAGTTCCTTCATCTCTTGCATTTGTTCCTAGATCAAGGTGTGGACTTGGTGCAAGCAGACAGACCGTTACCTCCTAGTTTGTTCCTTGACGCACTTAAGCCAAAGTCTAAGGCCCGTGTCTATCGTGAGGTTGGTATTGTTCTGCGGTTCTATTTGCCGCACCCTCATGAGCATGCTTTGGTAACGTCGCCTTCGAGGGAAATTCTGGAGCGAGTAGTCGCTGCATTCCACAAGTAAACAGTCACTAACGTGCACCATCATACTGAGGAAAACCACAACACCGGCCCATCGGTGTATCTGCTGGTCCACCGGTTGTGGTGCCTGGGGACAACTAATTCAGCCTGAGGTATGGCATAGTATCGATCCTTTTTCTTCCTTGTTAGTCAGAGCGACCTTGCTTGGGGTGCCAGGCACTGGTTTTTAGATATTTCGTTCGGCATGAGGATCATGGGGTGGGAGGTGGCAGCGGATAGACGAGATCACGACCGGTGACAAAAAATTGTCACGGGATGAGCATGATCCGAGCGAGCCGCTGGTGTGGAAGCAAGTCGCGGAGACATTTGAGCGGGTGCGACTGGTTTATGAGTTGGAGGTGGGCGGTCAGACCATCGGTACGAGGGCGGAGCACCCGTTCTATGTCCTCGGCAAGGGT